>JAIPDI010000003.1 GCA_021737785.1 Deltaproteobacteria bacterium | reverse complement strand
TTCGGTGATGGCATTGGGCGGCGCTTTCGGTACGACGATGCCGGCCTCGGGATCGAATGAAACGGTCTCGGCAAATGCCTCATGTATGGGGCCGTGGGTGAGTATATCCACTCCCTTGGCAACATCAGGGGCCTCTTCCCGGGCGCCTGCAGCCCGGAGTGACACCGGCCCCGTCCCCATCACGGCCAGGATCGCCAACATGCACATATGTTTAATCAATTGCCGATTCATAATAGTGTCTCCTTTGTTTCAGGTCTTATGGGACATCCTCCTCATCCTATTGAGGCCTGCGGCGGATTGCATCCTGTAATATTTCTGATCAAGTCATGGTGTTTTCCGCTGTTTCACAGGGTGGCGGTCATTTACATGAGGGCACGCCCTGCTCTATCTTTATATCGGGTGCAATGGAACAGAAGTTTCATTTTAATATATAGTCTGGGCGTTAGGGAGAGGGCAGAGGCTCTTTGAGCTGTTTCAGATCTGGCCGTAAATCTGGCATTTTTTCCAATGCATTTGAAAATTCCCTGTAATTGAATTTCTATGCGATATATAGTCAAAAAACAGGGGATACGGTCTTGAGTATGCCCAGCCATTTGCCAATATTAATGATGAGGAGAACAATTCTTTGAAATACAAGAACATTATCCAACATGGGGATAAAAGCGGAAACAACATGGTGGTGCGCTTTCGGCTGCCTTCGGGGCTCGACATATTCGGTCTTCCCACACAGAATTTTTATTCAGGCAACTGGGACCTGGGGCCGACCTGGAACTACCTGGTTATGTCCGACACCCCCTTTCTCGTGGATGCGGGCCGGTACGGCCAGGGCGGGCAACTGCTGAAGATGATGAAGACTGTAGGGGTGGCGCCGTCGGATCTGGGGTTTGTGCTGATCAGTCACGGCCATGAAGACCACGACGGCGGGCTGGCCGAACTGGTGGCCATGACGTCGCTGAAGGTCAGGGCGCATGGCATATACGATCTGTTGATCCGTCAGTACCCACAACTGGCCCCGGCCGACTACAAGCGGCACTTTCCGGCAAAGTGTTGGCATTGCTTTATGCCGGAATCCTTTTACACGGTCAACTGTCTGGAATACCACCGTATGCTGCAACACATTGAAGTGGAGGTGGTCGGCAGCGGCGTCAACAGTCTGGGTGCCGGCATTGTCACCTCCCATCTGCCCGGCCACAGCCCCGATTGTCTGGCCGTCATACTGGGCGAAGAGGCGATTATCGTGGGTGATATCCTTCTGCCCCAGATCACCCCATGGCCCACCCGGTTGGAGATGTACGGCGGGATCGCCGGTGTTTTGGAACATGATTTCCCGAACGCAGCCGATATTTTTGGCCTTCAGCGCTATCTCCAGTCCTTAGGGGAACTCAGGCGCCTGGGGATGACGCATCCGGATATGCGGGTGCTTCCGGCGCATCGGTTTTACTATGGGGGACAATGGAATGTGGTCAACTTGACCGAGCGGATCGATGAACTCATTGGACACCATGTTGAGAGGTGTGCAGCCATCCTCGATATTGTCTCCCACGGCCATGGTACAGTAGAAGAGATCGTCCAGCGGCATTTTGACCCATCACTTCTCCAAGGGCCGGGAAAGCATATGGCGACCAACGAAATCCTCAGTCATTGTGAGCTGCTGGTGGATCGGGGAGATCTGGTTGAAATCGGGCGCCACCAGTATGAAACCTCCGGTACTCGCCGATTTCAGACGCTGATATCGGAGTGACGCGTTTTCAAGATTCACTCCATTTCCTTTTTGATTTTCAATACCAGGATGTTCTTTCCGTTCTCATACCGGTACTCCACGCTCCTGCACCTGGCATTGATCAGTCTGATCCCGATATCATCCTCTGCAACACCCTCCAGAAGTGGATTCACCGGTGCTCCGCCGCTCACGCAGACCAGCTCCACACTCCCATCTTTTTCAGAATAGGAAAGGCTGATCTGGATATCGGAAAAATCCTGCTGCAGGCATAAAACCTCTTCCGCCATGTGCAGCACATGCCCGGTCACCTTCCTTGACAGCATATGTTTGTCGCAGAATGCCTCCATTTCCGCCTGCATCGCGTACAGGTCATAATCCCTGCTGGTGATCCGGTAATGAAAACTGCGTATCCGGTTAATGAATGCCTTTGTCTTTTCCTTTTGCGGACGGTCAAATATCTCCTCAGGGGTTCCCTCCTCACAGATCACCCCTTCATCCATATACAAGACGCGGCTCGACAGGTTGCGGGCAAACTCCATCTCGTGAGTGACGATCAGCATGGTCATGCCTTCTCTTGCCAGACGGCGGATCACGGCAAGCACTTCGCTGACCATGGTCGGGTCGAGCGCTGAAGTGGGTTCATCAAAGAGAAGGATCTCAGGCTCCATGGCCATACAGCGGGCAATGGCCACCCGCTGCTTCTGCCCGCCGGAAAGCTCATCCGGATAGGCGTGCGCCTTTTCAGCAAGGCCCACCAGTTTAAGGAGTTGGATGGCCTTCTGGTCGGCTTCCGCCCTTTTCTTCCCAAGGAGTTTGACCGGCCCCAGCGTGAGGTTCTCCATTACGGAAAGGTGAGCGTAAAGATTAAACGACTGAAAGACCATCCCCATTTTCTGGCGGACTTTCGGGACATTCGTGCCTTTATCCAGCAGGGGGATGCCGTCGATATGAATGGTGCCGCGGGTGGGGCTGTCCAGGAGGTTGAGGCAGCGGAGAAAGGTGCTTTTCCCGGTCCCCGAAGGACCGATGATGGAAATGATCTCTCCCTTTTTGATATTCACGCTGATATCCTTAAGGACCGCGAGATCCCCGAAATATTTCGAAAGATGTCTTACCTGTATCATCAGCCTGCCTGCACCTCTTTGATCATGTGTTTTCTCTTTGGAGCCACCGAAATCTCAATACAGCCGAGGGCCTTTGTCAACAGCCAGGTGATTACCAAGTAGATGACGGCCGCCATGATCAGCGGGAAAAAGGCGTCGAACGTACGGCTGCGGATGATATCACTGGCCTTGGTCAGATCCTGCACGGCGATATACCCGACGATGGAGGTCATCTTGACCAGGGAAATAAATTCCCCTTTATACACAGGAAGGAGGTGGCGCAAGGCCTGGGGGGCAATAATATGGATAAATGTCTGAGTGTTGGTAAAGCCGCCCGCGATGCCTGCCTCCTTCTGCCCGGTGTCGATGCTCTGGATGGAGGTCCGGAACATCTCGGATACATATGCGCCGAAATTCAGAGCGAACGCAATGATGGATACCAATACCGGATTGATGTGTATTGAGGAGAAGACGATATAGTAGATGATCATCAGCAACACCAGTACGGGGGTCCCCCGGAGAAGGGAGATGTACAGGCCGGCGGTCATGGAAAGGATTTTCAGGTTGGACATCCTCATAAAGCAGATGAGCCCGCCCAGCAGGGTGCCCAGGAGGGCTGAAAAGATGGAGATGACAATGGTGACCTGCAATCCGTCAAGGATCAACTGGTATCTCTTTTCCAAAATAATATTGCTGTAAAAGCTGTCTGACACCCTTTCCAGAAAGGGTGTCCGGGAGGTCCGGTCTTCAGCCGCACCGGCGACCGAGGGATCCAGGGCATCCTTTCGGGCGATGAGGCTCACGCCGGATTCGAAATACGGATCGCTGAAATCGATCATCCGGCTCCGCTCCTCGGTGATGGACATGGAGGCCGTGATGATGTCGATTTTATTGGTGGAGATGGAGGAGATGAGGCTGCCGAACTGGAGGGGCACCGGGACATATTCGCGGCCCGTATAGGCGGCGAAGCGTGACGAGAGCTCGATGTCGAACCCGATGAGCCGGCCGTCACGGACCAATCCGAAGGGCATGCCCATGTCGTTTACCACCCCGGCTCGCAGGACGCCCTCGGTTTTGGCGCCTTCTATCTCAGGCATATCCATGTTCCCCTCTTCCATCCAGCGGGCAACCATATCCTGATATACCCCGTTCGATCGGATTTCCCTTAAAAAGGCGTTGAACTGCTCACGGAGCGCGTCGTTGTCGCGGTTGAACCCCGCGGCGATCGGGATGCTGAAGATATCCTTGGCCAGTATGTCGAGATCGGTATTCAGCTTGAGCATTTCAGGCACTGACACCTGGTCGAAATAGGTGACATCGATCTTCCCCGATTTTAGGGCCATGAGCAGGTCGGAAATACTCTGGTACTGGAGGACTCGCGCGTCAGGGTAGGTGCCCATGACATAGGTGTCGTACACCGAGCCCAGCATCACGCCGATGGTCTTATCTCTGATGTCGTCAACGGTTTTCATTTTCCTGCCCGCTATACTGACGGGCGCCGGGGCATCCCCCCTGACCAGGGCGGCGATGCCGCTGGGGTAGTAGCTTTCGGAGAAGAGGACTTTCTTTGCCCTCTCCTCGGTGATGGACAGGCCGGCGCCGATCATGTCGACCTTGCCTGAGATGAGTGCCGGGAGCAGTGCCCCGAATTCCATATCCGTGATCTCGATCTTTTTGTTGAGCTTAAAGGCCACCCGGATGGCAAATTCCACGTCGAACCCCACTATGTTCCGGTGGGCATCGTGAAACGACATCGGTTCGGTGACCGCCGCTGTTCCGAATCTCAATATCCCGTTACTTCCCGACAGGTCGATGGCGGGCATGGGTGCGGGCGCCCCTTTGACAGGGAACCAGCGCTTCAGCATATCGTCATAGCCGCGGTTGGATTTCAGCTCCGCAAGGGTCTCATCGATGGCGGTTTTGAGGGGAATATTGTCGAGCTGCACGGCAAACCCGTAATTGTCGACCTCAAGCAGCTCGGGCAACACGACGATCCCCTCGTTTTTGGCCGCTATGTTTTTCAGGATCGGCTTATCGTAAACTGCCGCGTCCGCCTTTTCTCTCTGAACGGCCAGGGCACAATCGAGGGCACTGTTATAATACTCGATTTTGGCATCCGGAAACCGGCGGTACACAAATTGGTCGGCAACCGTTCCGGTGGGAACGGCGAACGTCTTCCCTCCCTCTAACATGGATAGATGTGTGATGCCGGTTTCGTCTTTGCCGCATCCGGTCAGCAGGCAAACGGCAATAAAGACAAACAAACAGAGAGTCTTTTTCATAATTCTATTCAGCGGGGATCCTCTATCAGTCAAATTGGTGACATCCTTCTGGCCTGTATCTGTTTGCGCCCGCCGCTGGCGACGATCTCATTATGTGCCGCGGCAGTCCACGCTGGCATGCAATTTTTCGTCGGTGTCCTTGGAGAAGGCAGGATAGATTCTGCCCGGGCGGATTGCCGCTTCCTGCCTGACATTCATATAGTGGCGGTCGAGTTCTGCGAGGGCGGAGGCGAGGTCATGGAACGTGCATTTCGCGGCGCAGACCATACCGAATTTCGGTCTGTGAGTCAAGAAAATTGGGACCCTGCCATCTGGGGAATCCGGCCGGAAATGGCCGGTCCAAGTCCGCACATATACGCCTTTTTTGTCGAAGGTAAGCGATCGGCTTGGGATCGATCGTCTGCCCGTCATCCATCACAGCCGAAAAAGTGATGCGTCCGGCTTCAATCAACCCCTCTTTCTCCGGTGGAACCAATCCTTTTTTGAAAAGGCAGCCCGTTCATGTTGCACTGAGATATAATATGTGATAAATTACGTCCATATTTATTGAAAGCATAGAATTATCCTGTCGTGTTGGCTCGGGCTTGAATTTGGGCCGACCTGCGAATTGAGACTTCTCAAATGAATCCCGTTTTCAAGCCTGGACTATTTTTCCTAAATTTAGCGTAAGGATTCATGTTAATCTTCCCTCACCCGAAATGAAAGATCACCAGTGGGAGAAACATATGGGATGGCGGTCGACATCATTCAAGGTCGTGGCATTGTGCGGTTTCACCTTTTTTCTGGTTACAGATGTAGCGGCAGGGGTCAAGAAAACCTCTAAAGAGGTGCAGACAGCGTTCACCGGACATATTGAAGGTGATGTTTCAATTTCAGGGATGAATGCAGGTAGCCCTTCGGTATCAGCCGGCGTCACGTCAGCGTCTGATTCTTCGGAGGCAAACTCCTTTGTGACGAAAACGTGGAGCCGGTTACTCGAAAGGCTGGCGTCAGATGGCTTTGATCAATATGAACTTCGTGATCTGTTTTCCCAACCAGAGATCATCTTTGACCCATCGCCGATGGTCCATAAAATGAATGAATTGCATTCGGCAAAACTTCGGGCAGAAAGAATCAAACCTATACAGGAGAGACTGGCAGTACTTGGTTACAGGCCTGGTCCCATAGACGGAAAAATAGGGGCCAAGACCCGAAGGGCCATTATCGCCTTCCAGTATGTGCACGGACTCCCGCTCGATGGAACGCCCGCCGAAGATCTGCTCCGGCGGTTGGAAGGTGAACTCAGAAAAGCCCCTCCGAATATTATGCATCTGGACCTTCCCATGGAGACAGGGCCAAAGGTTTATAGAAGCGTTTTACAACCCGAACGGATTAGAGAAGCCAAAGATTTCCTTGCGCTGAATGAGGACCTTTTGCGGTCAGTGCATAGAAGATACGGCATTTCTCCTAAGGTGGCGGTTAGCCTTCTCGCCCTGGAGACACGCGTCGGAAACTATCTTGGGGAGGAGGGCGCATTTGCGACCTTGTCGAGTATGGCGGCATGTGCGGATTTCAGCAAAATTGAGCCTCTTCTCAAGAATCAACCGGTCAAGCCAAGGTTCCGCGGCTGGCTTCAAAAACGGTGTCAACAGAAAGCGGATTGGGCCTATAAAGAACTGAAGGCACTGCTCAGATATGCTGAAGGTAACAAATTGAATCTATTAGACATTCCAGGCTCCAAGTATGGTGCAATCGGGATCTGTCAGTTTATGCCCACAAACGCGCTGATATATGGTATTGATGGAGACGGGGACGGCAAGATAGATTTATTTACGGCCGAAGATGCATTGCCGAGTATGGGCAATTTCCTGCGGCATCATGGCTGGAAAAAGGGGATGGGTGCTCGCAAAGCACTTTACCGCTATAACCGCAACACGACTTATGTAAATACGATTCTGGCCTTGGCAGAACATCTATAACCGTGGTCTTTTAAAACTTTTTTAAATCTTTTAGAAATATACATAAGTGAGGAAAATGAATATGATTTTACAATTAGGGACTTTAATGGTTTCGCTATTAATGGTTTTTATTCCTGTCACCAGTTTCGGGAGTGGAACGTGTATTCAAGGGAATTGCAAGAATGGAGAAGGGACATTCATCTTTTCAGATGGTTCAATATATGAAGGCGAATTCAAGAAGGGAAAGAGATGTGGACAGGGAACGTTAATCCGTCCTGAAGGTTCCACGTATGTCGGTGAATGGAATGACAACAGACCTCATGGATATGGAACCTGGATGTGCCCTGATGGTGGGAAGTATGTAGGTGAATGGAAGAGAAATAAATTTGATGGACAGGGGATATTTACATATGCCAACGGTTCCACATACAAGGGGGAATTCAAATACGGTTCAACCACCGGCAAAGGGATTTGGATATATCCTGATGATAAGGATGATAAGGCCCAAGATAAAAAGTGAATCCAGCAACCCATATAAGTCCATTCCTCCTTCTTCTATGAAGCCCCCGGTTATCTCCTTATTGATTCCCACAAAATTAACTCCTGTAAAGAAGAGATGAAAGATGAAACGGTCTTATCCTGATGGTTCCACATATGACGGGGACTTCGGTTGGTCATGGAAAGAATTTAGGCGCTGTAAACATGGAGAAGGGTCCTGGATCCATCCTGACGGGTCAACATATGTAGGGGAATGGAAATATGATCATCTCCATGGACAAGGGATTTACATCTTCCCTGATGGGGGCAAATATGCAGGGGAATTTAAAGAAAGTAGATTTAATGGCCGAGGGACATTTACCTACCCCGGCGGTCAGAGGTATGAAGGTGAATGGAAGGATGGTCATAAATGTGGACGAGGGACTTACACTTTTTCCGATGGGTCGACTTATGCAGGGGAGTGGAAAGACGGTAACCCCCACGGCAAAGGAACTTGGACCTACCCCGGCGGTGAAAGATATGAAGGTGAATGGAAGGATGGTCATAAATGTGGACAAGGGACTTACAGACTCCCTGACGGTTCTACATGCATAGAGGAGAGAAAGGATGGGGCATCACGCAGACAAGGAACGTGGATTTATCCGGATGGCTCAACCTATATAGGGGAATGGAAAAACTTCACGCCACATGGATACGGAACCTGGACGTATCCTGATAATGAAAAATATGAAGGGAGATGGAAAGAGGGGAATAAACATGGGCCAGGGACTTACACTTTTTCCGATGGGTCCACGTATGTAGGGGAATGGAAAGAAGATAAGCCACATGGACCCGGAACTCGAACCTATACTGACGGCGCGACGTATGTCGGTGGATTCAAAAAGGATGAGTTTGATGGACAAGGGACATTTACCCTTCCTGATGGGTCAACATATGTCGGTGAATGGAAAGATGGTAAACCCCATGGACAAGGAACTTACACCCGTCCCGGGGGTACAAGACATGAAGAAGAATTCAAGGATAGTCCACCTGCTGGGCAAAATCCTTGAACCCACTCGCTGCTACCCAAGCGCCGTATTGCCACACCCGTCCGGACGAGAAAGAAGGCTCATGGGAGCTGAAAAATCGAATGGGGTATTATCCGGGACCCGGAAATGATCCGACTTCCAGATCATTCGATGCATTTCCCGCCAAAGAGAACCGCTTTTTAAAAGACGCATTATTCCATGACTTGAGTCAACGACTATCCGTATGATAAAGTAGGGTATCGTAAGTCAATCAACAGGTCTTTTGAAAGGAGGCTTTCGTATGACTGAACATGCTGAACATCTTGACGGTGCCATTCTGCAGAGAGACAGAGAAACCTATGCTATTGTTCCCAGGACACCGCTGGGGCTCGTTACCCCGGAGGTCCTGGAGTCCATTGCGCAGGTGGTTAAAAAATATAAGATTCCGGTGGTCAAGATTACCTCCGGGCAGCGCATGGCCCTGGTGGGGCTCAAGGAGGAGGACGTGGCCCCGGCCTGGAAAGACCTGGGCATGGACGTGGGGAGGGCCACTGAACTCTGTGTGCACTATGCACAGGCCTGTCCGGGGACGGCGGTATGCCGTTTAGGGGTCCAGGATTCGCTGGGCCTGGGCATGGAATTGGAAAAGCTGTTCATCGGCATGGGACTTCCTGCCAAGGTGAAATTCGGTGTCTCCGGGTGTCCCATGTGCTGTGGCGAGAGCTACGTACGGGATGTGGGGGTCCTGGGAACGAAAAAAGGGTGGACCCTCATTTTCGGGGGCAACAGCGGGGGCCGGCCCCGTATCGGTGACGTGGTCGCCGAGGATTTGGGCAAAGAGGAGGTCATTGATCTCGTCAAACAATGCCTGGAATATTATGCCGCCAATGGCAAAAAAAAGGAACGCACCGCCCGGTTCATGGATCGAATCGGCATAGATGCCCTGAAAGCAGCGGTCCTTTGAATGGCCCCAACCCTTAACAGTTAAAGGAGCGCCTGATGAAATCCATGAACAGACGCAGTTTTTTAAAATACCAGGCAGCCGGCATGCTGTGGACCATCGGTGCTCCTTTCATGTTACCGGGTCGACTGTTTGCCCGAGAAAAAACCGATGTCGCCGTGGTCAAAGGAGAGGTTCAGGCCGCGGTACGCAAATCCGTGGAAATGCTGGGCGGAATTTCAAAATTTGTCAAAAAAGGCGACCGCGTCGTGATTAAGCCCAATATGAGTTTTGCCGTATCGCCGGAACAGGCCTCCAACACCCATCCGCTGGTAGCAAAAACCATTGCCGCCATGTGCAAGGAGGCCGGCGCAGCACGGGTGCTGGTTCTGGACAACCCCCTGGCTCCCGCGGAACAGTGCCTTGAAGCATCGGGAATTTTCGCGGCTTGTGAATCCCTGGAAAAGGATATGGTCCATATGGTGTCCAGGCCCGGCAGTTTCAAGGAAGTGGGAATCCCCAACGGCCGGACCCTTAAGACCACCGACGTCATGAAAGAAGTGCTCTCGGCGGATGTCCTGATTGCCGCACCGGTGGCAAAATCCCATTCCGGCGCAGGGGTAAGCCTTTCCATGAAAGGGATGATGGGCCTGATACGGGATCGGAGCACCATGCACCGGCGGGGGCTTCATGAGACCATCGTTGATCTGGTATCGCTGTTGACCCCCCAGCTGGTGATCATTGATGCCACCCGGGTCCTGACCACCGGCGGCCCGGGCGGTCCCGGCAAGGTAATTGAACCGAAAACCATTATCGCAGCCACCGACATGGTGGCGGCGGATGCCTATGCGGTCTCCGCATTTGAATGGTATGGCCGGACATACGCCCCATCCCAGATCAAGCATATCCGTCTGGCCCATGAGCGCGGCCTGGGCCGGATGGACATTGAAAACCTGAATGTCAGAAAAATTTCGGTATAGATGAGCTTTCGTCGCGCTGCCCAACTGATCTTCCTGATCATCTTCCTGGCGCTTCTGGCAAGGGCCGGCCACATCAAGGAAGCGGATCTTTTTCTTCGCATGGACCCGGCACTTGTGGGGATAACAGCTATTGCCGCCCGTATGTGGACCTGGCTGTTTCTTCCTGCCTTGATCGTCGTCCTTTCCGCATTATTATTCGGCCGCGTCTTCTGCGGCTATATCTGCCCCATGGGCACGACCCTCGATTTCTCTGATAAATGCATTCCAAGACCCACCGGAAAAACAGAGCGTTCGCCCCAAAGGCTCTCCCCCCGTTTAAACCGCTATATCCTTGTATTCCTGGTCGGCGCAGGGTTGGCAGGGGTGTCGCTGGTGTCCTGGGCTTCCCCTCTGGCGCTGATCACGCGCTTTTACGGCCTGGTTGTCTATCCGGTCACGGAACTGATCGCCGATCAATCCCTGGTGTTCCTCTACCCTTTGGCCAGCTGGCTGGATATCCGCAGCCTCATGTTTGCGGAAATCCATCCCTCGCGCTTTACCGCCCAGTTTTTCGTGCTGGTGCTTTTTATTCTGATATTTGCGGCCGGCTGGATCACCCCGCGGTTCTGGTGCCGATATCTCTGCCCGGCCGGCGGCATCCTGGCTGTGGCCGCCGGAAAACCCCTGCTTCGTCGCAGGGTGAGCGACGAGTGCAACGGGTGTGGCATATGTGCACAAAAATGTCCCATGGGGGCCATTGACCGCCTCCATCCGGAGCGCACCAATCATTCCGCCTGTATCTCGTGCCGGACCTGTGAAGCCAATTGCCCGCAGGAGGCCATTGAATTCAGCCTTCTGGCGCGTCCCGGTTCTCATATGGCGCGGGAAACCGGGGTATCAACCTCCCGCCGGTACTTTCTGATGGCCGGGGCAGCGGGTATGGGAACAGCTGCGCTAAGCCTGACCGGATTGCATGCTGTTTCGGGAAAAGAGACCGAAGGCTGGGTCCAGCCCGCCCGGCTGATCCGGCCTCCGGGGGCGATACCTGAACCGATGTTTCGTGCCGCCTGCGTGCGCTGCGGGGAATGCATGCGGGCCTGTCCCACCAATACGCTTCAGCCCATATGGTTTGCCGCTGGATTCCTGGGCATGTTCAGCCCGGCCATTACGCCTGATCGCAAATACTGCGATCCGCGATGCACCATCTGCGGCGAGGTATGCCCCACCGGGGCCATACGGACGCTTTCAGCAGGGGAGCGCGTCTGGGCCAGAACCGGCACAGCCGTTATCTACCGGCAGAAGTGTCTGGCCTGGGAGCACCAAAAAAGCTGCATGGTCTGCGACGAGGTTTGTCCCTATAATGCCATCGAGTTTGAAAAAATTGCCGATCTCCCCTATCCGGTCCCCCATGTGAAGGAAGACCGGTGCGCCGGCTGCGGGTATTGCGAGCATTATTGCCCGGTCACCAATGAGGCCGCCATTGTGGTCACTCCCATGAACGCGCTCCGCCTTCAGGCAGGCTCTTACCGCGAAGCAGGACAAATCAGGAAATTCAACCTCTCACTTAGACCGCCAACAGAGGGCCTCCAGCCGAAACCCTATCCGGGCGTCTCCGGCGGGGAAATTGAAAGCCCCGAAGGGGAGGCTGAGAATGGCTCGGAAGAACTGGCGCCGGGATTTGACAGGGGATATTAGTACCTGGTCTTCTGTCATGAAAAACAAGAAAATATGGCCATCCTTCGGCAGCACCCTTAGCCTTCCGTCATTCCGGCACGATTTTGGCCGGAATCCAGAAATACGACGGACTGGATTCCGGCTAAGGGCATGCCGGAATGACGGGACAGCACACAGCCGTTTCGGTTGCGGTTATCCGCTTTAGGCCCTTAGATTCTTTGGTGATGACTTCTCTGCAACGTGTGGAGAAGTTTACCCGTGGGGGTCTCTCAAAGAGCTGCATCAAGGTGGGGCCACACCCTCGTCGACGGCCCGGCAGGAAAAAAATGCGAGCTGATTCCACGGAACCCTGAAGATCAGGACGCCTTGTCTTGATTCGGTGAAGACGACACCTCCACCGGTATTCCGTTTAGCACCGCATTGTTGGACAATGGATCAAAGCATTCATCGTCGCTCAGTAAATTGGCGTTCACTCCTCCATGGACCCTGGCCACATCCATTCGCACGCCGGGGAGATCGTGGCCCCAGCCATGGGGTAGACTGACCACTCCCGGCCGGATGTCCGGTGTAATTTCGACCGGGACCGCTACCTGTCCCATGCGGCTCTTCACTTCCGCCGTATCTCCATTTTCAAGCCCGGCACGAGATGCATCCTCCGGATGAATATGCAGAACGCACCGGGGGGGACCGGATACGAGGGAGGGAATGTTGGCCATCCATGAATTGTTGGTTCGAAGATGCCGGCGTCCGACAAGGACCAGCCCATGGGAATCAGGACGATTCATGGCTTCAATAAGCCGCTGGACGTCTTGACCCATCTGCTGTGGCGCCAGATCGATCTTGCCTGAGGGGGTTCGTAATATCCCTGGGATTCGGGGCTCAAGAGATCCCAGGTCTATGCCGTGGGGATGCGCTTTCAACCTGGACAATGACAAACCGCCGGGATTCGCGTCGAAGCCGTCACCATAGGCCCCGGTCCGAAGCATGAAGTCCAGCATCCGGTCCGGACCTCGGAGATCTTTCATGGCCTCCAATAGTTCCGTTTGCCTGCCGAAAAAAGGTGATTCCTCTTTTTTAGCTACCCCATCCACCATCATGCTGATGATGAAATCATCCATCTGCGCGGCATTGGCTGAAGCCCCCTGGCCGCCGAAGATCATGGCCAGGCCATAGAGGATCTCCCATTTGTCCCTCTCGTCATCGGGCTTGGGAATCACAGGGGGGGAGTAGTTGGCAATGTTTCGTACCGACAGATTGTAGAATGCAAAATCGTATTGCGCGGTGGATAAAGGTCCGGTGGGGGGGAGGATCACATCTGCGTGTCGTGTGGACGCATTCAGGTAAAAGTCCACCGACACCATGAAGTCCAAATCGGCCAAGGCCCGGGCTACCCGGGCCGAATTGGGAAGTGCGATCACAGGATTGGACGCCACGGTGACCAACGCCCGGATTTGTCCTTTTCCTTCGGTCTCAATCTCGTCGCACAAGGTACAGACCGGCAGCTCGCCCATGACCTCGTGCAGACCTTTGACCCGGCTTTTCCATCTTCCCAGGGTCCACCCTTTTCCCCCCGGACGGTTACAGCGCGGCATATGCGCCGGCGTGGGGAACATGACCCCTCCGGGACGATCCAAATTTCCGGTCAGGGTGTTGATCGTGTCGATGAGCCATTGGTTGAGCGCCCCGAATGTCACGGTACTCGTGCCCATGCGGCCGTATACCGCCGCAGAGGGTGCAGAGGCGAGTTCCCTCGCTGTCCGGTACACCATAGCGGCATCAATGCCCGTGCGGCTTTCCACGGCCTCAGGGGAAAACGGCCTGCAGAGATCGCGCACCGCGTCCACTCCGATGATGTGATCGGAGAGCCGTCCGGGATTGACCCGATTCTCTTCAAACAAGACCCGGATCAATGCCATGAGCAGAAACGGATCTCCTCCGGGTTCTATGCGGAGGTGCTCGTTCGCCAGCTTGGCGGTTCGACTGGTGCGAGGGTCCACAACCACCAGCTTGCCGCCTCGTCGCTTAAGGGCGCCCAACCGCCCGGGCCAGTCGGGGGCCGTGGCGAGCGATCCATTTGACTCCAGCGGGTCTGCCCCCAGTATCAGCAGAAAATGGGTGCGGTCGATGTCGGGCACTGGAATCGTGCCGGGGTGGCCGAACATCAGGCCACTGGAGACGTGTTTGGGGATCTGGTCCACTGAGCTGGCACTGAAGATGTTCCGGCTCCGCAACGCCTTAAGCATCGGTTTCATGCAAAGCGTCCCTGCCATGGTATGGGCGCAAGGGTTGCCTGCGTACACACCCACCGCATCGCGGCCGTACTTGTCCATCAAGGGGATCAGACCGGATTCGACCGCGGCAAATGCCTCGTCCCAGCCCACCTCTTTCCAACGGCCGTTTCTCTTTATCATCGGGTGGCGTAAGCGATCGGGATCGTAATGGAGATCCGCCAGTGCCGCACCCTTTGGACAGAGATACCCCTTGCTGAACACATCCTCCTTATCTCCTTTGACGTTTACGGCACGGCCGTCCTGGACGGTGATCTCCAATCCGCACGTGGCTTCGCAAAAGGGACACGTGCGATAGGCAATGCGCAATCCTTCCATGTCTTTTGAATGGGTGGTCATGGGTGCACCTCGGCATATTGGGTGAGCAATGGTTGAGTAGCGATGGTCTTCTCACCACTGCCTTATATCACAGGGTGAGTTTATATTCCAGCTGAAGGATTTCCAAAGACTCAGGCCGTGTATCCATGGATCGGACCAAGAGGAAATGGTCTTTCTCACGCCTTTCGGCCTCCAGAGAGAAAGCGCTTTGCCTTTTGCCAACGGCAATACGGCTGACGGATGGTTCAGGGTAAAGGCGATAGCCCGTGGCTTGACATCGGCAAAACAGTCAATGGCGTCTGAAATAGGTGCCAAAGCAGATAAAGGCCATCGGTGACAAATGGGAATCCGGTGCCATGTTGGCCTCATACCCGGAGACCCCATCAGTTTATGCTTGTGATCTGCATGATTTCGATGTAAGTTTTCGTCAAATCAGAAATACGAGAAAAGGAGGGAATAAGAGGATGCAAATCAAGGTTCTGGGTGTTGTGGGCGCCGGACAGATGGGTTCCGGGATTGCTCAGGTCGGCGCGGTCTCCGGGCTGTCGGTGATCATGAATGATATCAAAGACGAGTTCGTGGAAAAGGGATTTTCAACCATTGAAGGAAGCCTCGCTCGCATGGTCAAGAAGGAAAAGATGTCGGAGGCGGACAAAGACGCTGTCTTGGGGAGAATAGAGGGATCCACCGCTTTGGCCGACATGTCCAAGGCCGATTTCGTAGTGGAGGCGGCCACTGAAAACGAGGGGCTGAAATTGAAAATTTTCGAAGAGTTGGATAGCCAGTGCAGAGAAGGGGTTATCCTTTCTTCCAACACCTCTTCCATCTCCATCACCAAGATCGCGGCTGCGACCAAGAGACCGCAGGCGGTGATTGGGATGCATTTTATGAACCCGGTTCCCATGATGAAATTGGTCGAGATCATCAACGGTCTGGCCACATCAGACGATACCTTCAATACCACGAGAGATCTGGCGCTCCAACTGGGCAAGACCCCTGTCCCTGCCAATGATTTCCCGGGGTTTGTGGCAAACCGGATACTCATGCCGATGATCAATGAGGCGGTGTACGCACTTTTTGAAGGGGTTGGCAAGCCCGAGGATATCGACCAGATAATGAAACTGGGCATGAATCACCCGATGGGGCCCCTGGCCCTGGCCGATCTGATCGGGCTGGATACCTGCCTGGCGATTATGGATGTCCTTCATCGCGGACTGGGTGACAGTAAGTATCGGGCCTGCCCGCTTTTGAGAAAATATGTGGATGCAGGGTGGCTGGGCAGAAAGACCGGAAGAGGATTTTACCAGTATTAGGAAGCAACCGAAACCGGGCTGAAGCGATACGCATTTTAAATGTCCGAAATTGATGGAGTTTTAACGCCTTTTAGGTTAAAACCCCATCAGACAAAACAATAAATCCTTAGGCCTTTGTGCCTTTAATGTGAAAAGATTTCGGCCGGCAATGTCGCTTTGATCTGATGGTGAGAGGAACGCTGATTCAGGACGGTTTGCAAATTGTCCCATCTTCTGATATGGTATTTTTTAAGGCGGTAATGAATTAACTTTTTGCGAGGTCATCTGATATCGACGCCTCTGCGAGATGGTCCCTCTGCAACGGCGTCATATAATGGAGAAAAATTATGGCAAAAATACTGATTGTGGATGATGAGGAACATATCCGCTACCTGTATTCAGAAGAGCTTAGCGATGCCGGTTACGAGGTGATTACCGCAGAAAACGGTCATCTCCTTTTGGAAAAGATTGAGAAAGAGAAGCCTGATCTGGTGGTCCTGGACATCAAGATGGTGGATTACAACGGTCTGGATCTATTACAGGATATCCGGAATAAATTCTATGACCTCCCTGTGGTGCTCTGTACGGCCTATGACACCTTCAAAGAGGATATGAAGTCGATCGCCGCCGATTATTATGTGATTAAATCGTTCGATCTTTCCGAACTCAAGAACAAGATCGCCATGGCCTTGGAAGCGGGCGCAGATAAAGAAAAAAAGTAGGTGGACTGCACCTATTTGTGATATTTTTCGCCTTTGATGATGGTGTACGCCCTGTAGAGCTGTTCGAGAAGGACCAGACGGCTCATCTCGTGCGTCAGGGTCATTTTTGAGAGCGAAACAATTCCGGATGCAGACTCAAGAACCTCTTTTGACAGGCCTAAGGGCCCGCCCACTATAAAACAGAGTCGTTTTTGTGTCTGCGAAAGGTGTTCAACCAGGGCCGCAAGGCCTTGCGAGTCATATTGCTTCCCCTTTACGTCCATGGCGATGACATGGTCGTCCGGCAGACATTTCTTCGCGATGGATCGGGCCTCACCCCTCAATATCTCCTCTCTTGATCGGCCTTTTGTCACCTTCTGGGGCTTAACCTCGACCCATTCCGTGGACGCATATCTCTGGAGCCTCTCCAGGTAAAAGGCCTCTCCCTGTTTCAGAAAAGATGATCGGGTGCTTCCGACAACGATGAATTTTATTTTTGACACCCCTCAGGCTCCTTAATTTGTATAATTTCCAGATGGTTTCGTGTTTTTCTCCTCTGAAACACTCCTTGATAGTATAATCGGAATCAGAATTCAATAGGGAGTTTCGGCGCAGTTTTCGTGCCGAACTGTATACGTCTATGATATGACTTCAAAAAAAAGTAATCATCGCGGTGAGGGGATGAAAGTGATAAAGATGGGGTCTGGAAATTCCCCGAATCCCATGTTGCGATATTCAGACTATAGAAAGATTTTGACATATTCGTCCGGTTCTGCAAGACTCCGCCCCATGTTCGCCATTACAAAAAGATTCGGGGCCTCAACCATAGAATATATCCGCAGGATGGGGGTGATGGGCCTATTCCTGTTCAAGGCCGTCCTGTTTATGGGTATTCCGCCCCTCAAGGTCGGAAGGTTTCTCAAGCAGATTCGCTTCATCGGCATGCAATCGGTGGTTGTCATCCTTCTCACCGGGGCATTTTCAGGGATGGTATTGGGGTTTCAGGGATATTACAGCCTGAGCCGATTCGGGTCCGATGCCTTTTTGGGACCGATGGTGGGACTTGCCCTGATCAAAGAGTTGGGGCCGGTCATATCCGCCCTCATGGTTACAGGGAGGGCGGGTTCGGCCATTGCCGCCGAGATCGGCATTATGCGCATGAGTGAACAGATCGATGCGCTGGAACTGATGGGCCTGAATCCTTATCGTTACCTGGTGGTCCCTAATTTCCTGGCGGCCATGGTATCGCTCCCCCTGTTGACCGCCATCTTTGATGTGGTCGGAATCTTCGGGGGGTATCTCATCGGAGGAAAACTCCTCGGAGTAGGGGCGGGCACCTATTTCGGGGAGATGGCCAGCTATGTGGAAATGTCGGATATCATGGAGGGGATCTATAAATCATTCAGCTTCGGCGTGATCATCGTATGGGTCTGCTGTTTCAAGGGATATTATGCCGGGATATTTTCTGGGTTCGGTTCAGAGGGGGTGAGCAGGGCGACCACCCAGGCAGTGGTCCTGTCCTCGGTGCTGATTCTCGTATGGGATTATTTTATGACCTCCATCTTATTCTAAAGGTTCACTTTCTTATGATTCAGATAGAAAACCTCTATAAGTCTTTTGATGGGAACGAGGTGTTCAGAGGGATTTCATTAGGGATTCCCAAAGGTCTGATCCTGGCCCTTATCGGGAGAAGCGGTTGCGGTAAGAGCGTTCTGTTAAAGCATGTGGCCGGGTTGATCAAACCGGAGAAGGGCCGGGTGGTGGTTGATGGCAAAGACATGGGAACGGCCAGGGGGAAGGTCTTGACTGGGTTGCGGGAGCATCTGGGCTTTTTATTTCAAGGAGGCGCGCTCTTTGATTCCATGAGTATATTTGAGAACGTTGCGTTCCCCCTTAAAGAAAAGACCCGTCTGAGTCAACACCTGATACAGGCAAGGGCCTTGAGGGAACTGGAGAATGTAGGGTTGTCAGGTTCGGAACACAAATATCCGTCCCAGATCAGCGGGGGAATGGTCAAGCGGGCGGCCCTGGCCAGGTCCCTGGTCAGCGATCCGGAGATCATGCTCTTTGACGAACCGACCACGGGACTTGATCCGATGACGGGCCAGGCCATCATCGAACTCATCGATTCGTGCCATGAGCGGCTCCATTTCACCGGAATTATCGTAACCCATGAAATCACCAGGGTGGCTCCCATCGTGGACCGGATCGCCATGCTCCATGAGGGCGTCATCCGGGCGGAGGGAACGCCGTCTGAGTTTTTTTCCTCTGAAGATTCGGTGGTGAGGGCCTTTCTCGGGGATGGGTCAGAAAAAGAGATGAGTTGAGCAGTTGCGTGGGCCTGAGCAATGATCGGGCAGGTCTTTTCCAGCTCGATAATCCGGCCGGTTGGCGACGCAACAAATTCTGCGGGGGGAAGATGAATGAGGAAATTCGACCTTGAGTTTGCGGTGGGTCTTTTTATGATCATAGGAATCCTCTGTCTGGGATATATTTCCATTAAATTGGGAAGGATGGAGATCTTGGGCGACAAAGGATATGAGGTGGAGGCTGTCTTTTCCAACACCGGGGGATTGAAGGTGGGGTCATCGGTCGTGATTGCAGGGGTGGACATCGGACGGGTCAGGGAGGTTGCCCTGGAAGATTACCAGGCCAGGGTGGTGCTTAATCTTCCGCAGGAGGTGGAAATACAGGAAGATGCCATCGCCTCCATCAAAACCAAGGGGCTGATCGGCGAGAAATATGTGGAGATTACGCCGGGGGGGGCAGAGGAACTCATCAAGCCGGGCGGGCGGATCAGGGATACCCAGTCTGCGGTTGATTTTGAGGAATTGATCTCCAATTACGTATTCGGCAAAATCTAAATGAATGCCGATCCCCATTAAAGGGCAATAAAACGCCGGAATGCTGATTTTCGATTCGTCGAAATCTCAAAACTGGAGGCCTGTATGCTTTGCAAGCGGTTCATCATCACCCTATTTGTTGTCTCGGTAATGGGTGCTGCGGCATCCGTATCCGTGGCCGGAGAACCGACAGAATATATCCGGAAGACAACTGACAAGATTATCGCCATTTTGACCGATCCCGCGTTGAAAGGGTCTGACAAGGACCGGGAGCGGGCCCAACAGATCCGGAAGGCCGTGGATGAGCGGTTTGACTGGGAAGAGATGTCCAAAAGGACCCTTGCAAGGCATTGGAAGGACCGGACCCCCGAGGAAAGGGAAGAATTTATAGTGCTCTTCGGCAGACTGTTGGAGCGTACCTATCTGGACAAGGTGGAGGGCTATTCGGGCGAGAAGGTGCTGTATGCAGAGGAAAAGGTTGAAGGAAGTTATGCCGTTGTCACAGTCAAGATCATCACCAAGGAAGAGACGGAAATCCGGGTGGCGTACAGACTCAAGAAGAAAGAGGGGGAGTGGATGGTCTACGACATTTCCATTGAAGGGGTCAGTCTCGTGAATAACTACCGGAAACAGTTCCAAAGCATCATGACCCGTTCTTCTTATGACGATTTGATTCAACGGTTGAGATCAAAGGTCGAAGGAGAGGAATAACCGATTTAGCCATTTGATCAGGAGCTTTTTGTGGGCGCATCTATGAAATTGTTTGTCTTTCTGATAATTCTGCTGAACCCTCTTGTGGTTTTTCCGCTTATCTGTGAAGCAATCGCGGATTCCGGGCCGACCCCGGTGGAGGCGGCCTTTCTCGTGAGAGAGACACAAGGGCATGAGTTGATTCGTCTGGCATTTTCAGAAGGCCGTGCAACCCGGGAAGGCCCGATGAATAATGAGAAGGCCGATCAGAGAGGTGATGCTGAGACGGTCCTGGATGAAGTCGACCCCTGGGAGGATGATTCGGGATCCATGGATGCTATTCCGGATCCCCTTGAACCGATGAACCGCGCCTTCTTCGTATTTAACGACAAGATGTACTTCTGGGTCCTCAAGCCGGTAGGAACCGGATACAAGATGGTGGTTCCGGAGGTGGGGAGGATCTGTATCCGAAATTTTTTCACCAACCTGGTCATGCCCATCCGTGCCGTTAGTTGCCTGCTGCAGGGAAAATTCGACGGGTTTGCCATTGAACTGGTACGAACCGTGGTAAACACCACAGCCGGTTTTCTGGGGTTTCAGGATGTGGCCGCGCAGGCCCTGGATTTCCAGGTCCAGGACGAGGATCTGGGTCAGGCGTTTGCATTTTACGGCATCGGACCCGGCTTTTATCTGAATCTCCCGTTCCTGGGGCCCTCCACCCTCAGGGACACGGCCGGCTGGGTGGGAGGTCTGTATCTGAACCCGCTGGATTATATGGTGGAAGACTTTTGGACAAATGTCGGCTTCAGAACGTTCGATATGGTGAATAGGACCTCAATGCGCATAGGAGAGTACGAAGCCTTTAAAAAAGCGGCCCTGGACCCCTATGTGGCCATGAGAGACGCCTATCATCAGTACCGGTTGAATCAGATCGAAGAGTGAGACCGGATGGCTGTGAATCGTGAAAAGCCTCTTCCCGAGATTTGCCGTCCTTTCCGGGATGGTACTGGGACTTCCCCTGCTGGGGGTCATCCTCAAGGGACTCCCCCTGTCCCGGTATATGGAGTTTCCGCCTGAAACGCAGTATGTGACGCATGCCCCGTTTTCATGGCCTGTGTTTATCGGGTATCTCCTCTTGATTCTGGCAGCGGTCATCCCCCTTGTTGTCAGGGGAATCAGGGGGTGGAGGAAGGTCGACGAATGGGCCCTGACCATATATTCGTTTCCCTGGTGGGGCCGGGTCGCCATGGCCGCCGGCCTGATCTTCTGGGTCCTTGCATGGACCCGTTTCTCCTGGTTCGAGCCATTTCAGCCCCACACCTTCATCCCCCTCTGGCTCTCCTATATCGTGGTCGTCAACGCCATAACCTACAGACGCAGGGGAACCTGCATGATGGTGGACCGGCCGAGGTTCTTCCTGGCCCTTTTTCCCATCAGC
Organism: Deltaproteobacteria bacterium; assembly: GCA_021737785.1. NCBI lineage: Bacteria > Pseudomonadati > Myxococcota > Myxococcia > Deltaproteobacteria bacterium. The sequence continues at coordinate 152,820 of JAIPDI010000003.1, read as the reverse complement.
GCCCTTTTCTGGTGGTTCTTCGAATACCTGAATCGATTTGTCCAGAACTGGGAGTATGCGGGGATCCATTTCAGCCCGGGGGCCTATTTCTGGTTTGCGACCCTTTCCTTTTCAACAGTCCTTCCCGCGGTGCTGGGGACCCGGGAATGGTTGTTGGCGTCTTCCTGGATCCAGCAGGGATTCAAGGATTTTGTCAGAATTCGCATTCCCTGTTCCCGTGGGGTTGCGGCGGCGGTTATCATCCTATCCGGGGCCGGATTGGCCGGGGTAGGGGTCTGGCCGAATCTTCTGTTCCCGCTCCTCTGGGTCTCCCCCCTCCTCATTATCCTCTCCCTGCAGATCCTCTGGCAGGAACCCAATATGCTGGATCCCCTGGCAAGAGGCGACTGGCGGGATTTCACGGCCTCTGCATTCGCAGCGCTCGTGTGCGGCGGGTTTTGGGAAATGTGGAATTATTACAGCCTTGCCAAGTGGGAGTATTCGGTTCCGTTTGTTCACAAATTTCTGATCTTCGAGATGCCTGTCCTCGGTTTTGCCGGCTATCTCCCCTTCGGCCTGGAGTGTGCGGTGATCGCCGGCATCATAGGGCGATGGTTCCATCGGTAACGCAGAAGTTTTTTTCATACACATCTTTGATGATTGGTTATGCCAGCCACTTCGGCCTGGGGCTTCTTAGGGCGGTTGATGAGGGTGCTTTGGATACTGAGACAGTTTAATGAGGAGGAGATCAGATATGAAATACACCCGGTTTGAAGATGTCCCTGTGTGGCAGGATGCCATACAACTGGCAGAGGAGGTGTATGCCCTTACAGACAGCAAGGCATGGAAGGGGAGCTGGAGCCTTCGCGACCAGATCGAGCGGGCGGTGCTCAGCATCTCGAATAATGTGGCCGAGGGGTTCGAGCGCGGGACAACCAATGAACTGATTGCCTTTTTGTATATCTCGCGCGGCTCGGCAGGCGAGGTTCGGTCCATGCTATGCTTTATCGAGCGCCTCCGATGGGGCAGAGATTTGAAATCTCAGATCTCAGATTTGAAATCAAAGGCAGAGAGCTGTTCACGGCAACTGCGGGCGTGGGCCGATCATTTACAGAACAGCGAGATCAAGGGTCAGCGCCATCTCACGGACCAATCCCGAAAAGGTTATGTGGCGGCGAAAGAGGCCGAGGTTTTTGAACGGGATCTGCTGAAACACCTCCCGCCCGGTCATCCTTTGCGGAAGAGGGATTCGGAATGATCGGACCCGTAGCCCCTCATCCCCCTGGGCTTAACCGCCCTGGCCTCATTGAAACGTGTTTGATGTTGATGAGATAGAGGGCGTCTTGATCATCGCAAAGGCACATGCCAAGAGAAGATCAGAGTACTGGCATGAGCGGATTGATAGGCAGCGATAAGAGGGTGTGCGAACCCGGCGCCGAACCGGACGATTTTCCCTCAGGCCGATGAGTTCAATGTGCGCGATTTTCGAAACAGATTCGGCCTGAAAGGCCTTTTTTTAAGAAGCACTTCCTTACAAGGATTGGTATATTGAAGAGAATGGGCAGGGGCCTGCCCGCTGGGGCACAGGCAAAAGGTGGAGGACAGATGGAGGATCGGGGTTTGGTTCCCCGAGGCTTTTTTATCCCAACTGGTCCATTAATTCCCTTAAGGCCGTCCGGACCTCTTCGATGTTCTCCGGGGTCTGCACGGGCGGCTCCATGATTCCCATGTCCGCAAGGACATCTTTGATAATGGTGGACGGGACATCGGCATAGATGTCCCGCATTCTCCGCAGGCAGCCCCCTGTCTCCCAGATCTGCTGCAGGCGGTCGGGGTAGTCGGATCCGTCGGTAGATGTCTGAAGGGAAGATTGCACGATCCTCCCCCAGGCGGCCGGGGCCAGATTGGCGCCTTCGGACACGACACCGCTCCGGCTCGGGTGGTCCAGAAAACGGGATTCGTCGCCATCGTAGATCCTGAAATCGAGCCGTTGCCTGCATGCCCTCTGATAGTTGTGGGCCCTGTCCAGAGACCCGGAAAATATCAGGCCTGAAATGCCCTCAAATCCGGCGAGTTCTTTAAGGATGGCAGTACGGATGTCGTTTCGCTTGAAGGGTATGGTCAGTCCCTTAATCAACTCCGGGTCGTTATGAAGGATAAAGGGTCCGCCCCCCAGGAGACAAAGCTCTCTATAAAGATCCGGAAGTCCCCGGTTGCTGTGATAATAAAGGGGTGTGTCCACATAGAAAAGACCGGCCCGACGCGGGTGGGCTTTAACCGTCTGGCTCAGGGCCAGGAGGGTCTCCCTGGTCTTTTCTTCACTCTCCTGGGTAATCCAGATGAAGATCGGAACAGGGTCTCTGTCCAGGGCGAGGATCGTTTGTTTCAGCAGGTCCGCCCTCAGCCGGGGGGAGAGGGCTGTGCCGTCGCCCGCATGGGGGCCGGCCAGAAATACCCCCTGGGCAGAGGAAGAAACCCGGGCAAGGAGTCTTGCAAGACTCTTTCCATCGATTTCTCTATTCCCCGTAAACGGGGTAACCAGCTCAACGATGAGTCCGCGCGGCGCGGTTAAGGCCTCCATTGATTCTGAATCCCTCCCTTCCCAGAAGGTCATGAAGATGGATGATCCCTTTCACCCGGGTGCGTTCATCGGTCACCACCAGATGGGTGATGCCGTGGGCCTCCATCAGGCCCAGGGCCTCTATGGAGGTGTCATTTTCATTGATGGTCTTGGGCGATGGGGACATGATGTCTTCCACTTTGAGCTGATGGATCTCTTTTCTGCTGAGGAGGGCCCGCCTCAGGTCGCCATCGCTGATCATCCCCTCGAGCCGCCGGTCTTTTCCGCAGACCAGGGTGGCGCCGATTTTTTTGGCATCGATTTCCTGGATGGCCTGTTCGACAGTGGCACCTAACAAGACCATCGGAATGTGGGCATCGGTCAGCATCACCTCTTTTACCGGGTAGGACAGCCGCTCTCCCAGGCTGCCACCCGGGTGAAACCGCCTGAAATCCTCCTGATTAAATCGCCGCTGATTGAGGAGGACCACGGCCAGGGCATCCCCCATGGCAAGGGCGGAAGTGGTGCTGGCGGTGGGTGCGAGACCGAGAGGACAGGCCTCCCTTTCCACCCCCACGTCGATGACCACATCGCTTTCACAGGCCATAAATGAATCCAGGCAGCCCGTGAAGAGGATGACCTTTGCCCCCATGCTCTTCAGGATGGGGAGAATCCGGCTGATCTCAGAGGTGTGCCCGCTGTTGGAGATGGCCAGGATGACGTCGTCGGCCGTTACCATGCCGAGGTCTCCGTGGATGGCCTCGGCCGGGTGGAGGAAGAGGGACGATGTGCCGGTGCTGTTGAGGGTGGCGGAGATCTTCCTCCCCACGAGTCCTGATTTTCCCATGCCCGTCAGGATGACCCTTCCTTTGGCGTGCACAATGATGTCCACGGCCCGTTCAAATTCAGGCCCGATCCGCTCTGTCAATTCCAGAATGCTCTGGGCCTCGATCTTTAAGACCTCTTTTGCCTGTTCAATAATCACTGAAATCCCCGGACCTCTGGATTGGAAATTGTTGATTCATGATTGAAAAACCCGCAATTCAGTCGTTTCATTTAACATGTTATTCTCACCTTCTCAAGTGGCAAATGAAAATCCTTTTGATTTGAGCCTCTGTAATGTGGTATCCAAAAAGAAGTGTGGAGTGTGGAGTTGGAAGTGCGCGTCTGAAATTCAAAGGATGAAGCCATTGGCCCAACCGGGCTTTTGTCAATGTGTTTTTGGCTTGTTTTTCAATCAACAATCAAAAATCAACAATCACAAATCCGATATGATAGAGATAATTGAAAAAGGCGGCCCGGTCATGTATCCGCTCCTGGCCTGCTCCGTGATCGCCCTGACCGTGATTATCGAACGGCTGTTCTTTTGGATCCGGGAAGACGTGCGGCGCAACCCCTCCCTGGTGGACGATGTCCTGGAGCTGTGCCGGCAGGGGGAGTGGGAGAAGGTCAGGGAGAAGGTGTCGGGCTCAAAGGATTATGTGATCCGGATTCTGGTGACCGGGATCCTCCACCGGGAATTCTCCATGGTAAAGGCGATGGAATCGGCCGGGGCTGAAAAGGTAAAGGAGATGCGTCAGTACATGGCCGTGCTGGATACCATGATCACCGTTGCACCGCTCCTGGGAATATTCGGGACGGTTATCGGGATTATCACCTCGTTCGATCTATTGGGGGCGAGCGGGATTGAGAATCCCCAGGCCGTGACTGCCGGAATCGCCCAGGCCCTGATTACCACGGCCGCCGGACTGGGAATCGCCATCCTCTCCGTCTTCCCGTACAACTATTTTAATTCCCGTGTGGAAAACGCTGTTCTGGCCATTGAAAAATATGGGACCAGCCTGGAAATCGTGTTTGAAAAACTCACCCAGCGACTGAACGAATCGGAAGGGGCCACCCATGAAGGTAGCATTTGAAAAGGTGCCAAAGGCCCGGATTGAGATGCTTCCCCTTATTGATATTGTTTTTCTCCTCCTGGTATTCTTTATTTATGCCATGCTCTCCATGGCCGTGCATCGGGCCTTGCCGGTGACACTCCCCGAATCCACCACTGCCGGGATTGACAAGGCTGCCTTTCTCTCCATAACCGTGAAATCGGACGGCGCGGTTTACCTGGACGAGGAATCGGTCCCTTTGGAATTACTTGCAGAGAAATTGAAGAGAAGCGCCCCGGCCGAGGACGATCCTGCAGTGCTCCTTTTTGCTGATCGAAATCTGTCTTATCAATACCTGTTCAAGGTTCTGGATCAGATCCGGACGGCAGGCCTGACACGGATTTCTCTGCAGGCGGAGGCCGATGAGTAACAGTGAAACGGTTCCTGTTGGCAGCAGCGCTGGCCCTGATCCTGCATGGGCTGTTTTTTGGTTTGGGTCCGAACCTGTTGAGCACCCCAACGCCTGCAACGCCTCGGCCTCTCACCGTCACCTTTGCATCCAGGGTGGAGAAAGAATCGGGACCAGGGCCGGAACTCGAGCATCCTGTCCCCTCGCCGGACAGGGTTGAGATCGGCCCGGAAAAAGACAAGGAAAAACCGGTTGTCGAGCAGAACCGTCTTGAAGAAATTCCAAAGCCTCCCAAGGAGGTTGTGCCGCCAAGGAAAGAGGCCCCTTCCAAACCTCGTCAGGAAGTCAAGAGGGAGGTGAGGGCCGCCCGAAAAGAGGTGGTGAAATCTCCGCAGAAAAGGCTGCCCCCGAAGAAAAAACAGAGACCCCCAAAGCCCCCCCCTGCCAAGGCGCACCCTCAACCAAAAGAGAAGCCCCGGCTGGAGACGACCCCGGAGCCGGCTGCTGATGGCACCGGTGTGACCACCGTTGTACCGATGGAAGGGCGAGCAGCCGAGCGGAAGGGACCTCAACCGAATGTCCCCCATATCCCCGCCCCTGTCACTGCTGAAACCGGAGAGAAGACGGCCTCCCTCCCGTCAACCCGGAAAACGAGCAAAGCAACGCCCGCCTACCGGGAGAATCCCCGGCCCGAATATCCGAGAATAGCCAAACGAAGGGGATACGAGGGCACCGTGGTATTGGAGGTGCTGGTCAACAGCGGCGGAAAGGTGGACGAACTGCGTATCCTGGAATCCAGCGGATATCGTATCCTGGACCGGTCTGCGCTGAAATCTGTGAGAGACTGGGTGTTCGAACCCGGGAGCGTCGGCGATCGGAAGGTGGCCATGTGGGTTAAGGTCCCGGTGCGTTTTGAGTTGAAACAACGGTAGGCCCTTGGTCTGCAATGTTTCTGCAATGTGCGAAGAAGTTTTGTTGAACCGCCAAGGCGCGAAGGACCCCGTACCATCTACCGGAGCTACGGGGCGGGCGCGAAGAAGTCTTGATGGGTTCGTTCTGATTCTGAAAGAAAAATTCAGGATCAGAACAGACCAAGCCCTGCCGGGCGGCAGTCCGTTATTAGGTGATAGCCATTGGACAAAAAAATCTTTGTGTCTTGGTGGCTTGTGTGAAAATGTTTCTTTGCGACCGTTAGGCCGCCTCGGGTTCACGGGTTAAAATTTCATCAGCCGAACCATCCGGCAGGGGTGCTGTCATGCTGCATGTGGTCCAAACGATCGGTCCTGTCTTTATTGTGATCCTCCTGGGCTGGGTTCTCCGTTGGCGTATGTTCATTCCATCCGGTCTGATCGCGCCGCTGAACCGCCTGGTCTATTATCTGGCCATCCCTGCCATGATCTTCAGCGAGGTCGCAAGGTCATCATTCGCGCTCTATTTTGATCCACTGCTGCTGGCTGCCACACTATGCCCCCTGTTTATGGTGTTCCTGATCGCCCTGGTCGCAGGCAAGGCATGGTCTCTGGATCGTCACAAAAAAGGCACCTTTATTCAATCTTCCCTCCATGGCAATCTGGGTTACATCGGTCTGGCGGTATGTTATTATCTCTTGGGCCAAAAGGGCTTCACAAGCGCCAGCATACTGGCCGGGTTTCTGATGTTGCTGCAAAATCTCCTATCGGTCCTCAGTTACCAGTTGTTTGCCGGAGAGATGGGACAGGGGCGGCGGCTCTGGTTTTTCATCCGGAAGATCGGAGGGAATCCGGTCATATTGTCGGCCCTTACCGGCATGCTCTTCTCGCTCCTGAAGATACCGATTCCAGAGACCATTAACAGGTGCCTTGAGATCATCAGCGGCATGGCACTCCCGTCAGCCCTCCTGGTCATAGGGGCATCCCTCTCTTTCAGCCTGATAAAGTCCCACATCCGGCTGGTCCTGGCGGCAGGTCTGTTGAAGCTCCTGGCGCTTCCGGCCTTCGGCGTGCTGATCTACAGCCTGGCAGGTATCCCGTCGGACCGGTTCCTCCCCGGCCTGATCCTCCTGGCGGCCCCCACTGCGACCATCGCCTTTGTAATGGCAGTCGAAATGCACGGTTCAACCGATCTGGCCACCGCGGCCATATCCATGAGCACCCTCCTTTCTGCCTTGACTTTCGTTTTATGGCTGTGGCAGTTTGGCTGATAAAGTGTGGAATTGGAAGTGATGAATGTAACGCGCTTTTGGCGCTTTTCACGTCAATAGGGAAGGGCACGACAATCTGAATGCTAAACTCCAAACTTAAAACTTTAGGCACTCCAAACTTAAATTTGCCGGACTACCACATCCATACCGGCCTGTGCGGGCACGCAGATGGAGAGGTCAGCGAGTATTGCTCAGCGGCCAGGAAAAAACAACTCCCGGAGATCTGTTTTACGGACCACGCCCCGAATCCCGATGGGTATGATCCTGCACATCGAATGCGATTGGATCAGTTTCCGTTATATAGAGACGCAATCACGGAATGGAGGGATCACGATGTACTAAGAGTTGTGTTCGGTGTGGAAGCGGATTATTATGAAGGGTGTGAGCGATTTCTCGGCTCGTGGCTTCCCGCCCAGGAGTTCGATTTTGTGCTGGGGTCGGTGCATTTCATTGATGGATGGGGGTTTGACAATCCCGAAGAACGGCATATATGGGATTCGGTGGATGTTACGGCTACCTGGAGAAAGTACTTTGAGGCCATGAGGAGGCTTGTGGACACCCGTCTTTTTGATGCGGTAGGTCATATGGACCTCCCCAAAAAATTCGGGTATCGGCCTTCTGACAAGGATTTAAAGGAGATGGTTCAGCCGGTTCTGGATCGTATGGCAGAGGCCGGGATGGGGATGGAACTGAATACGTCGGGGCTCCGAAAACCCGTGGGGGAGATCTACCCATCGTCTATGATCGTCTCCCTGGCACGCGAGAGAGATATCCCCATATGCTTTGGGTCCGATGCCCACTCTCCGTCGGAGATCGGAACGGATTTTATCCCGGCCCTGAAACTGGCCCGGGCTGAAGGATATGGGGATTATTTCAGGATTTGCCAACGAAAAAAAGAACGGGTTGCCTTACCCGCGATCTGAAACGGCGTCGATCCCAAACGCGAGATTTCAGGCACTCCAACTTTTTTTGAGGATAACCGGATGGACCAGGAAGAGTATGATCGAAAATATGTGAATCTCAAGATCCTCAAGAGCATTCAGGAATACCTGAAGACGGAAGGGGCATCCTCGGCCGCGGTCTACCCATTACGGGTGCCTCAGGATCTCCTCTATCAGGTCCTCAAGATACAGGGACCGGACAACGCAGACAAGCTGATCCATCATATCTTCCGATTAGGGCTTGATACCTGGAGCGAAGAATTTTTCACCGAGGCCTTCGGTTCCCAGGAGAATCTGGAGCGATTCATCAAGCTTGTGCGGAAACAGAATAAGGGAAATGATGAGTGAGCCGTTCCACGCCTCATGGTCCTCCCTGGTGGAGATATCTCTAAAGGAGATGATAGACCGGATGGACCTGCCACGGATCGCCAATGCCTGAGGAAGGACCCGTCTCAGAACTCATCCTCAAAATCTATGGCCGACGTGAAAAACATACCGGATACGAATAACTCCTGAAACCGGGCCGCGGCGGCCAACTCAATATATTCCGCTTTTGCGGCGATTCGCTCGGCCTCTTGTCTCTTCCTTTTGTCCAGGAGGGCGAGGCAGGCCCCGTGCCCGGCCGCGTTCCCCACTCCCACGACTTCCGCCGTGAGACTGCCCGGAAAAAGATCGACGGTGCAGGCATCGCGAGGGTCCACATAGTTGCCGCAGGCGCCGGCCAGGAGGATCTGATCGGCGGGGATGTGTCCATATTGCTCCATAAGGAGGACGGCCCCCGCATGCACTGCAGACTTGGCCATCTGGAGTTCCGCCACATCCTTCTGAGTGAACACGATATCCTGCCCGGTTGCTGTCTCCGATGCCCAGGCCAATACAAACTCCCGACCGTCTTCCCCGTTCCGCAGGCGGGGGGACTGAAGCGTTTCGTCGAGATTTCCTCTCCCCAGAATAATCCCGGCCCGGATCATTTCGGCTGCCGCGGATATGATGCCCGAGCCGCACAGGCCTGAAGGTCTCTCGTTTGCAATCGTTGCCCACGTCACTTCCAGGGTGTCCGGATCGATCCGGACACGTTCAATGGCCCCGGGCGAGGCCCGCATCCCCCATCGGATATGGCCCCCTTCAAATGCCGGACCCGCAGCAGTGGAGCAGCAGAGCATCCGGTCGCGATTCCCGAAGACGATTTCACCATTGGTGCCCAGGTCGATGAGAAGGGCGGGGGACTTTCGTCTGTGAAGACCGGTGGCCAGGATGCATGCAACGGTATCGCTCCCCACGAATCCGGCCTTGAGCGGGAGAAGATGGACATAGGCCGAGGCCCCGATCTTGAGACCCAAATCCCCGGCCTTACAGGTCTGGCCGCCCTGAAGCACCGGGGGATAGGGCGCCATGGAGAGGTATGTCGGATCCAGACCCAAGACGAGATGGTGCATGGCCGTGTTTCCCACGAGAGTCGCTTCAACGATCCGGCCGGGATCGATTCCCGCCTCAGCCGCCCCCTCTTCAATCAGGGTGTTGAGACACGCAACAATGGCGCCACGAAGCTTTTCCAGGCCCCCGGCCTCCTGGCAGAAAGATATGCGGGTGATGACATCATCCCCCATGGCGATCTGGGGGTTCATGGCAGGCGTAACCGCCGCCTTTTCCCCTGAGATCAGGTCGATGAGAAAGGCAACCACCGTGGTGGTGCCCACATCAAAGGCCACGCCATAAAGGCGCTCCTCTCTTCCGGGACGAAGGTCTATGATCTCTTTTCCATCCAGGAGGATCGCAGTGACCCCCTTTGAATCGGATCGAAGGGCATGGGGGAGCTTTCTCAATACGGAGATATCCATTTTGGGCGAACGGATTTCATAGGCCTTTTCCATGGCCAGAAGGAATCGTTCACGATCGGCCAGGGGAGCGTCCATGACCGGAGGGGGGGGCTCAACATAACAGGAGGTCACGCCGGGTCGCAGCCTCACAGGATAGGCGTGCCGGGTCTCGGAGGTCAGAATGATCTGGCGCCTCATCCGGCTTTCTTCAGGGATCAGGACAGACCCCCCATGGACCGGGATTGTCTCACAGGCCAGTCGATACCCCTTCCGGAGAAGACCTCCGAGGACCTCCTGTTCACGATCCGAAGGCGGGGGCAGCGGTCCGTCCGAACTCTCCACGATCACCCTGCACTTGCCGCATATCCCCTTGCCGCCGCAGGGGGCTTCCAGAGGGATTTCCACTTTGCGGGCCAGCTCGAGAAGGCTCAACTCGCCGTCCGGTTCGCTCTCTTTTTCAAAAGGGTGGAAGATGATGGGGAGCATAAGCGTTGCGAGTTTGGAGTTTGAAGTTGGGAGTTGGGAATTATGGGTTTGTTGAGTTCATTGTGTTTCTTGGGTTCATTGGGTTAGGCAGTCAACGACTCAATCTTGCGCAAAACGCACAAGAAATTTTGACATTGTTTTTCTCTGCGGAGGCCTTTTTGGTTCCGCCCTGTCCGGGTCAGGAGATTGCAGATTGGGCCTTTCTGCCGCGCTCCCCACTCCCTGCTCCCCGCTCCCCGCTCCCCGCTCCGCGTTCCGAGCTCCGCGTTCATTCTTCACTCTTCATTCATCATTCTTCAATTCCCAACAGTCCCTTGATCTTCTTGATGCCGTCGGCCGCGTCCCTGGCGTGGGCGTCTGCGCCGCAGGCCTCTACGAATTTTAGAGTGAGTGCGGCGCCTCCGCAGATCACCTTGACCCTGTCCCTCAGGTCGCTGTTTTTGATCGCCTGAATGGTCTCTTCCACATGGGGGTCGCCGGTGGTGAGCAGCGATGACAACCCGACAATGTGGGCCTTGTGTTCCCTGGCCGCCTCCACAAACCTGGCAGAGGGGACGTTTTCTCCCAGGTCGATGACTCGGAATCCGGAGGTTTCCAGCAGGAGTCTGGTCAGATTTTTTCCGATATCATGGAGATCCCCGAAAACCGTTCCCAGGACAATCGTTCCAAGTCCCTCTGAAGACGCCTCTTTTTTCAAAAGGGGCGTGACCAGGTCCACGCAGGCCTGCATGGACTTGGCGGCCATCATCATCTCGGGAACGAAAATTTTCTTCTTCTCAAAGCGCTCTCCCACCGTATTGAGGGCCGGAATCAGGTAATTGTTGATGATTTCCTGGGGGTCCGCGCCCTGGTCCAAGGCATTTTGGGTATGTTCGACGGCCACCTTTCGTTTCCCGGCGATTACGGCGTCCTTGATCCGCCCCAGATCTCCATCCTCACGGGCCGTGTCACCCGGTCCGGGCGCAACGGCATCGCCTGTTCCCCGTCTTTTTCCTGCGGCCAGATATGTCATGCAGAACGGATCCCTGCCCAGAAGCATGTCTGTGAGGAGCGTGGCCCGGCGCATTTCCCACACGGTGGGATCGACAATTGGACAGGTCAGGCCGCTTAAAACGGCCATTCCCAGAAAGACGGCATTGATGGATGCCCGTTCAGGGAGCCCGAAGGAGATATTGGAGAGTCCCAGCGTCAGGTTGACGCCCAGTTCATCCCGTATGAGCCGGATGGCTTTGAGGGTCTCCAGGCCGGCCTGATCATCGGCGCTGATGGCCATGGCCAAAGGATCGATGATGACATCTTCCCTCGGGATGCCTTCCTGCTCCGCGCTTTTTACGATCCACCCGGCGATTTCAAGTCGCTTTTCCGCGGATCGCGGGATTCCGCTGTCGTCCATGGTGAGCCCGATGACGGCAGCGCCATACGCCTTCACCAGGGGGAGGACCCGTTCAAGTTTATGGGTTTCACCGTTGACCGAATTGACCAGCGCCTTTCCCTTGTAGACGGCCAGACCCGCTGCCAGGGCCTCGGGGAGGGCCGAATCGATACAGAGGGGGACATCGGTGACCTCTTGGATCGCCAGCACCGCCTTTTTCAGCATGTCCGGTTCGTCGATTCCGGATACTCCCACATTGACGTCCAATATATCCGCGCCTTCAGCCACCTGCCTGAGGGCCTCGGATCGTACCAGGTCGAGATTTCCCTCCTCCAGGGACCGGGCGAGTCGGCTCCGGCCCGTGGGATTGATCCGCTCTCCGATGAGGACCAGGGACCGGGAGGACCCTATGGTTACCGTTTTTGTGGCGCTGCTCACACTGGTTTCCACGGGGAGAAGGCCTTTCTCCGGACCGAAAAAGAACCGCTGTCTACCGGCAGAAGATCCCTTTCCATCGATTTTCCCGTATTCGGCCGCGGTCTTGAGGGCTGTCCGGACGTTTTCGTCGGGGGTGCCATAGGTCAACCCGACCGTGTCGATGGAGAAATTCTCGAGGGGGGCGCCATGGTCGATCAGACGCCGCACCTCTGCGGCCACCTCTTCCGGGGTGCCGTTTTTCATCAGCACGGGGCTTATGCGGGCATTGACAGCCACTTTGGGGCCGAACACCTCCCGGGTCCGTTTGACATCCGACCCGAATCCGATCTCAATGAATTCCAGATGGTGGACCTTGGCGTAACCGTCCAGCACCTGGTCCACGGACCCGCAATGATGGATTCCCACCGGATAACAGGTATCGGCCACCTGATTGTCGTATTCCAGGACATGATCCTCATAGGTCTCCAGGGAGATCTGCTCTGCCGTGCAGTTGGGGAGGACGCAGAGCCTCGGGTCGCACATGGGGGTCACGTCCACGGCCCCGGTCCCGGTGGTCTTACGGTTGAACTCAAAGAGCCGGATCATGCACTCGGCGCAGATGCCGAGGAGGTGACGGCAGAGTGCGGGATTTTCAAAGAAGTCGATATAAAGCTGATCCCCCCTGATCTTGAGGGCCAGATTCTGGACGCCCGTGGTATTGATGTCGCCCACGACCTTTCCGTATGTCTCTTTAAGATAGTCGATCTGCCGGATCATCTCGGTCATGGGATAGGAATTGAAGATATCCGGGACCTCCAGCTTCATGATCTCGTCCTCGGACAGATTGAGGGGCATGGCCCAGGGGAGGGCGTCGTCCTTGTAGATGATTTCGCAGCCGAAGATAGAGGGGAGCATCACCATGCCGAAGGTGATCAAGGGCTTCGGCTGGGGATCAGGGTTGCCGAGTCCCACGTCGCCGAACCTTTCATAAAGCCGCCTCTCGATCTCCATCCGTGCCGTTACCCGGACCTCCGGGTCGAAGTAGTATTCCCTGCCAAAGGAGATGCCGTACTGGGTGTAAAACCAGTCGGGATAAAAGCCGACCCCTAGGGGGATGTGTTCTTTGTGCATGGAATTTGGCCTCCGCCTATGGACATTTGTGAATCGATTTCATAATATGCCGTCTTATATCAGAAATGAGATGGATCGGCAAGCGGTATGCGGAACCGGGAACGCGGAGTTCGGAACGCGGAGTGCTGAAACGACTTCATGCCAATACATGACGACCCGTAACGTCAAATTCCAGTAGAGTCTGGATCTTCAACCAGCATCCAGCATCGAGCAACCAGCATCCAGTACATGAGGAGGCATCGCCCATGAACGTGTCCCACATCATCCGGCGCCATGTAGCTGAGCAGCCTGAGAAGACAGCCATTATCTTTGGGGATCGCCGCATTTCCTACGCGGAGCTGGATCGTCTGATCACGCGGACCGCGGACGGTCTGCTGAAGATGGGATTGATTCGGGGAGATGTCCTGTCCCTCTTTCTGCCCAGCCTCCCGGAGCTGATCATCGGTTACCTGGGGACGGTCCGTGCGGGATTGACCGTGAACGTGGTGAATGCCATGCTGAGGGAGCAGGAGGTGGCCTACATCCTCAAGGACTGCCGAAGTCGAGCGGTCCTTGTGGACGATTCGCGTCTCCCCATCATCGAGACGGTGAGGCCGGATCTCAACTCCCTGGAGAAAATCATTGTTCTCGGGGATCCGGGAGGCGCACACCACACCTCCTTTGCATCGATTTTGGAGCAGGGCAGCGATAATTTTCTGCCTGAAGGGACCAAGGGGAGCGACCTCTGCCATCTCATGTACACATCGGGCACCACCGGTTGGCCCAAGGGCGTGATGGCGACCCACCTCAATATCTGGCACAATGCCACGGAATTCGGCAAGGTGCATTTCAGGCCGGAAGATATCACCATGGTGGCCACTCCCATCTTTCATTGCTGGGGCCTGATCAACGGGACCTTCGGAACCCTCTCAAGGGGCGGGACGGTGATTACGGTGGAGCGGTTTTACCCTGAAAAGACCCTGGATATTATTGAACACCTGCGGCCGACCGTGTTTCAGGGCGTACCGCCCATGTATAATCTCCTGCTCAAGCAGCCGGACCTAGCGGGCCGCGACATCTCGTCCGTGGTCTTCTGCCTCTCCGCGGCCACCAAGATGCCTGAAAGCCTCATCCGTCAGATAGAAGATACGCTCAAGTGGCGGTATGCCGAGGCGTGGGGGCTGACTGAGTCCTCCTGTGTGGGGACCACGGCCCCATATACCGAGACCCGGATGGGATCGTGCGGCCGGGGCATGGACGACGCCCGGATCAAGGTGGTGGATGATCAGGGGCGGTCCCTCCCTCCGGGTGAACAGGGGGAGCTGTGCGTGAAAGGGACCTGCGTGACCCGGGGGTATCTGAACCGGCCCGAGGCCACCGCAGAGGTCTTCGATCCGGACGGATGGTTTCATGCCGGGGATATCGCAGTGATGGACGGGGATGGATATGCCTATATTGTGGACCGGAAAAAGGATATGATCAATGTGGGCGGGGAGAAGGTGTTTCCCTCGGAAGTGGAGGACATGATGCTGGCCCATCCCAAGATCAAGGACCTGGTGATTGTGGGGGTCCCTGACGAACTTAAGGGGGAGGCCCCCAAGGCCTTTATCCAACTCAATGAGGGGGAGACCAGTACATTGGAGGAAATCCGGGACTTCTGTAAACTGCGGATGGCCCCGTACAAGGTCCCGGTCGCCGTGGAATTTGTGGACGAGATCCCCCGGTCCGCCGCAGGCAAGGCCCTTAGACGACTGCTGAGAGATAAAGAATGGGAAGGTCATTAGTCACTGGTCAATTGGGCAGGGAGCAGGGAGCAGGGAGCGGGGAGAAGGGAGTGACCCGGAATATTGCGGGTTTATCCGTTTGTTAACCTATTTCGATGTTCGTCTTTTGATTGTTCTTTCTTCCGCGTTCCGAGCTCCGCGTTCCGCGTTCAACGAGTCACTTAACTGAATGACAACTTTGGGAGGAAATCTATGTCTTACCAGCACATGACCTACGAAGAAAAAGAAGAGATCGGCATACTGACCCTGAATCAGCCGCACAAGCGGAATGCCTTGGGTCAGGAGTTCGAAGAGGAGATCGTTGCGTGTCTCAAGGATGCAGGAAAGCGATGCGACGTAAAGGTCATTATTCTCAAGGCCGCGGGAGAGGTGTTCTGCGCAGGCCATGACCGGATGGAGATACTGAACCAGCCCCTCTCTGCCATCCGGCAGCTCTTTCAGACCTCATTCAATTTGATGACCGCCATCCGCACGGCCCCCCAATGCATTATCGCCCAGGTGCAGGGGATTGCCATGGCCGGCGGATGTCATCTGGCCGCGGGGTGCGATCTGATCACCGCCGGTCGGGACAAGGCCAAGTTCGGCATGACCGGCCTTATTTATTCCTATAATTGCTCGACCCCTACCGTGGCCGTGAGCCGGGCGGTCCCTCAAAAAAAATGCATGGAGATGCTCATGACCGCAGGGCTGTACAGCGCTGAGGAGGCCCGGTCCTTTCATCTGGTCAACCGTGTGTTTCCCGATGACAAACTGGATGAAATGACCTTCCAGTGGGCCAAAGAGATCGCCAGGGCCAGCAAGTACGTTATCAACATGTCCAAGCAGGTCTTTTATTCCCAGATCGAGATGACCGAATGGCAGGCCTATCAGTATGCCAAGGAGATGATGGCCATGGCCGGCGTCAGCACCAACGCCATAGAAGGCTTTACCGCATTCATTGAAAAGCGCGAGCCGATGTGGGACGAGGCGACCCCTTTCTGATGGCGATCAAAGGCGTCTTATTTGATTTTGACGGAACCCTGACGGTTCCGGGAGCGCTCAATTTTCCTGCCATCAAGAGGCTTCTGGGGTGTCCCGTGGACCACCCCATCCTGGAGTTTATAGCGTTGCAGCCTCCGGAGTGTCGGCCCGGGCTCATGAAGATCCTGGAGGAACAGGAGGATCTGGCGGCTGAATTGTCCCTTCCCAACCGGGGGGCGGAAAGATGTCTTCAGTCCCTGATAAGAAAACAGATGCCGATGGGCATTCTGACCAGAAGCCGGCTGAAGCCGATCAGGATGTCGCTGGAAAGATTCAGAGGGATCACCATCGACCATTTCGAGGTTGTTATCACCCGCGAGATGTCGCTCCCAAAACCCCATCCGGACGGCGTGATCAAGGCGGCGGAACGCATGGGACTTTCCCCCGGGGAACTGGTGGTGGTAGGGGATTTCAGTTTTGATGTGATTTCGGGTAAAAGGGCGGGGGCCGTCACAGTGCTCCTCACCAATGGCGGGGTATCGGTCATGGCCTCCAACGACCCTGAGCCCGATTACATTATTGACCACCTTGAAGAACTCCCTCCCCTCCTTACACATGCTCCTGAGTCATAATCTATTTCCGCGTAACCACTGAGTGAGTCAGGAATCCTCCTGTTCGGCAAAATCATCGCCAGATCCTCCCCGGCGGGAGATGCGGTGGAAGACGAATCTGAAATTCGGTCCCGACGCCCGGCTCCGACCACACCTTGACCTGGCCCCTGTGATTGTTCACGATCCGGTTCACGGTGGTCAGTCCCAGACCGGATCCCTGCGATTTTGCGGTGAAAAACGGATCAAAGATGCGGGGGAGATCTTCAGGATCGATGCCCGGACCGTTGTCTTTCACACGAATGGAGAGGTATTCATCCTCCCAGGTTGTTGAAACAAGAACGGCCCCTCCCCGGGGCATGGCTTCTGCGGCGTTCTGGAACAGATTGATAAGGGCGAGGGAAATCTGTTCTTTGTCCAAATAGAGGGTCGGATCTTCGGGGAGAGGTGTCAGTTGAATATCCAGGTGGTGTATCCCGGGCGCATTCTCCCATGCGGAAAGTGCATGGTGCAGCACGTCCGACAGTTTAACCTCTCGTATATCCGGTTCAGGCATGGCGGTGTAGGCTTCCACGTCCTTTACCATCTGCTCCAGCCGGGCGGATTCCTTAAGGATGATATCCACGTAGGATTCCAAGGTCTTGTCTGAATGCAGCCTGGACTTGAGACGCCGGGCAAAGCCGCCGATGCTCATGACCGGGTTCCGGACCTCATGGGCCACGCCCTGCGAGAGTTCCGCCAGGGCAGACAAACGCTCTGTGCGGAGAAGTTGCTCCTGGGTTTTCTTCAATTCGGCCTGGGTCAGGGTGAATTTTTCCTTCAACCGCTCATACAGCCTGGCGTTGACCATGGCGATCCCGATCTGATTGGCCGCAATGGTCAGGAATTCCAGATCCTCTTGGTTGAATGGGGTGGGCCCGCGCTTGTTGACCAACTCCAGGACGCCTGTCAGGCGACCGTTGTTTCTGATGGGGAGAGCGATGATGGAGCGGGTCTTGAATCCGGTGATGAGATCGATTTTCGAGCTGAACCGGGTATCCTTTTCCGTATCCGGAACAATGACCGGTTCCCCGGTCCGCGCCACCCATCCGGCGACCCCTTCTCCCATCTTCATACGGATTTCTCTGACGGTATGGGTCTCGTGCCCGCTCAGAATCCGGAAGAACAGCTCATTGCGTGTATAATCTATCTCAAAGATGGAACTCCCTTCAGCACCGATGACCTCTTCGGCAAAGCGCATGGCACAATTCAGCACCTCAAAGATATCCAGGGAGGAGTTGATCATGGACGACAGCTCTACCAGGGCGTCAATTTCCTTGGAGGGACGGACGGATAACATGGGCGCTCGCGTGAATGGTTTCGGGGTGGACGGATGTCATGGCTTGGATCAGAATCCAGGTCATGTCCATCAGGGGAACAAATTTCGGCTGAGCATATAAAAACACCGATGGAAATTCAACTGTAATCCAACCCTCATCCGAAGGGCTGATCTTTTCACCAGGGCTGATATCCGGAGATGGGCTTTACTCCTCGGTGCGAAACCTGTATATATGGGGCCATACCGGGACTGCGGACCAAGGCGCGTTGGATGTATCTCTCTCTGTTCCGTGGGATGAAACAATGAAAAAAAATGGGCTGGTGATTCAGAAAAACGGGCGCGTGTGCACCCTTGTCCTGAACTGCCCCGAAAAAAAGAATGCCATGAATGCGGAGTTGCTCCTCGATCTTCACCGGAACATGGAGAGGATCTCAGGGGATGACGGTATCCGTGCACTTGTTATTCGGGGGGCCGGGGACGAGGCCTTCTGCTCGGGTTATGATATCGCGGCCCTGACCGCGGGGAGCGGTCCGGAGGGTCCCGGGAAAACCGGTCGGACAGACGCGTTCGGCCCGTTTGAAATGGCTGTAGACGGCATTATGAACTATCCCTATCCGGTGATCGCCATGCTGAACGGATACGCCTTTGGCGGCGGATGCGATCTGGCTGTTTCGTGCGACCTCCGCGTGGGCGGGGACCATATCCGCATGGGGATGACCCCTTCGAAGATCGGGATGATATATACCCCTCACGGTCTCATGCGGTTCATCCGGACCATCGGATTGTCAAAGACAAGAGAGATCTTTTTCACCGGTCGGACCTATAACGCCTGCCAAGCCAAAGAGATGGGCCTGCTCGACTACCTGATCCCCAAGCCGGAACTTGAATCTTTCACCTATGCCCTGGCCGATGAGATCGCCGGGAACGCGCCCCTATCTCTAAAGGGGATCAAGCGGATGTTGAACTTGATCCTCCGCTCGGATAATATGGATGCAGACGGCCTGAAGGAGGCTGAGGAGATCATGGCCCGCGTCATGGTAAGTCAGGACCTGAGAGAAGGCCGGGCCGCATTCCTGGAAAAACGGTCTCCCCGGTTCACAGGGGGGTAGGGGACAAAGGGATTGAGGGATTAAGGGATTAAGAAATTGAAGAATTGAGGAATTTAGGGATTGAGGTTGAGGGGGTGAGATATTTCGAAATGAGGATTTGGAAGGTTGACGGTTAGCAGAACTGGGAGAGCAAACGCATCACAAGGGCTTCTGGGGAAAGATTCTTTGTGTCCCTGTGGCGCTGTGTGAGATTGCCTTCGGTTTTTAGCCTTTCCAGGCCAGCAGACAGAGAAAGGAGATACTATTATGGGCAAACCGGTTGTGGCGATTGTACGGTACGAGAAACCCCTGGAATCGCTCCGGAGGGCGGTCGACCTCTGCAAGGGGCTGGATCATCTCCCGGCCGATGCCAGGGTTTTTATCAAACCGAATATCGTTTACTGGACTCGGAAAGTCACTTTTCCTAAATGGGGCGTGATCACCACCTCGCGGATGATCGAGGATGCGGTGATGCTCCTCAAGGAACGGGGGATCGATCACATCACCATTGGAGAGGGGATGATCTCCTTATCTAAAGATAACTTGAATTCAATTCATGCTTTTGAAAGTCTGGGATACAACCGCCTGAATCAGCGATACGGCGTCAGGGCCATCAATGTATTTGAGAGGGAGTTCAGGGAGGTGGACCTGGGTAACGGTGAAACACTCAAATTCAATGCGGATATCCTTGACAGCGATTTTGTGGTGGATGTTCCCGTGTTGAAGACCCATGCCCAGACCGTGGTGTCCCTGGGAATCAAGAATCTTAAGGGGATGATCGATATCAATTCCCGAAAAAAGTGCCACAACGCCGATCCGGAGAAGAATCTCAATTACTGGGTGGCCAGACTGGCCGATCCCATGCCCCCCATCCTGACTATTTTGGATGGCTTATATACATTGGAGCGAGGACCGGCTTTTGACGGTAGGGCCAGGAGAAGCAATCTCATCGTGGCCTCGGCCGACGTCCTCTCTGCCGATATGGTGGGGGCCAAGATCCTGGGATACGAACCATCGGAGGTTCCCTGTCTGGTCCATGCGGCAAATAACCGGAAACGTTCCTGCAATGTTTCTGACGTGGAGGTGATGGGCGAAAGGATCGAGGATGTGGCCTCTCCTCACAGATACTCCTTCCCATATAATGAGAAAAATACCCTAACGTTGCCGATGGAAAGGATGGGCATCAAGGGTCTTTCATACCGTAAGTATGATTTGACGATGTGCACTTACTGTTCTGCTATAAATGGTGTTACGCTTGCAGCAGTAGCCGCTGCCTGGAAAGGAACGCCCTGGGACGATGTGGAGGTGCTTACCGGCAAGTCCATGTCGCCCACGCCGGGTATGAAAAAGACGATTCTATTCGGAAAATGCATGTACCAGCGCCATAAGGACAACCCGGACATCCAAGAGATGATTCCCATCAAGGGGTGCCCACCTCAGCCCAAATCCATTGTGGAGGCCTTTCATCGGGCCGGCATAGAGATCAATCCCAGCATCATCGAAAATGCGGATGCGGCCCCGGGGTTTTTCATGAAGCGATATCAAGGTAAGTTTGAATACGACGAATCCTACTTTACGGTGGCATAATCGAATATCTATCAAAGGGGGACTCCCATGAACAACATAAACAAAGGCTCAACTTTTGAAAGGTCGGAGCAATCTCCCACTATTTGGGCAGCACCCCAATTCGATGATTTAAATAGAGTAGACAATATGTTAGGTAAGCCTGAGGAAAGGCATCGAACCATTCTTGAGGGCATTGAAGAGGGTTACGTTGAAGTTGATCTCAAGGGGAGCACCGTATTCTGCAATGATTCGTTCTGTAATATAACAGGTTATCCCAGAAAAGAACTTATCGGCCTTAATTTTAGAGCGTATGTGACCGAATCAATGGCAGACAGAGTTTATAAAGCCTACAATAAAGTTTATCGAAGAGGAATTCCTGATCCGGCCTTCTACTATGAAATTATTCAGAAGAGCGGAGTCAAAAGAATTATTGAAAATTCAATATCTTTAATCGAAACGCCTGAGGGCCGGCGGATTGGATTTCGCAGTATTGTTCGTGACATAACGGACCGTAAACGAATGGAAGAAGAACTGGAGAGGCATCGTAGCCGCTTACAGGCCATTTTTAGAAGCGTTCGAGATGCAATTATCACTGTCGACACAAAGATGGTGTTGATTGAAGCCAACGAAGCAACAGAGAGTATTTGTGACATATCTAATGGAGAGTGCGTGGGAAAGCCATTTGGCGAATGTCCAACCCGTTGTAATCAAGCGTGCCATGAGGTCTTGAGTGATTCCCTGAAAAAAAAGATGGAGATAAAAGGGTATAGGATTGAATGCAAACGCCACGATCGGCCTGAACAAACCGTGATAATCACGAGTTCACCCCTTCTGGATCGCGAGGGGGAATTCACGGGAACAGTCCTTGTCGTACGAGATATTACAAGGCTCAGCAATCTTGAGCGTGAATTGAGAGAAAAGCATCAATTTCATAACATTATCGGTAAAAGCCGAAATATGCAGGACATATATAGCCTCCTGGAGAATCTGGTCGGCTTGGACACAACGGTCTTGATCACTGGAGAAAGCGGCACAGGAAAGTCTCTGGTGGCTAAGGCCCTCCATCACAGCGGCAGCCGTGCCTTCGGACCGCTCATAACCGTGAATTGCTCTGCACTGCCAGAGAATTTGCTGGAAAGTGAACTGTTTGGTCATGTAAAGGGAGCATTTACAGGAGCGATAAAGGACGTTCAAGGCCGTTTCCAGGCCGCTGGTCAGGGAACAATTTTGTTAGACGAAATCGGCGACATATCGCCCAGAATTCAGCTTAAGCTTTTGAGAGTTCTTGAGGAAAAAGAATTCGAGAGAGTTGGGGAATCCCTAGCCAGGAAGGTGGATGCCCGGGTTATCGCATGCACGAATCGTGATTTACAGGAAAAGGTAAGGTTAGGCGAATTCCGAGAGGATTTGTATTACCGTCTAAAGGTAATAGAAGTGCATCTCCCGCCGCTGAGAGAAAGGCTTGATGATATCCCATTACTTATTGCCTATTTCTGTAAGGTTTTTAACAATAAGTTTAAAAAGAACGTCGAGGGATTAGCGGATGAAGTGGTCAGGGCTTTCATGAACTATCACTGGCCTGGCAATGTACGTGAGCTGGAACATAGCCTGGAACATGCGTTTGTCCTTTGCCGCGAGCCCATCATAACCCTTGACCACATCCCTGCCGAAATAATGGGCAGTTTGGGCGTTCGAAAGAGATCCCATGAGCAAAAAATTCTGAGTGGATCACAAGAAATCCTGACCGCGTTGGAAAAAACAGATTGGAACAAGGCGAAAGCCGCACGTATTTTAGGAATAGACCGCAGTACGCTCTATAGAAGAATCAGACGACATAAACTATCTGCATCCAAGGCAGATCTGTTGCGCGATGCTACAGATATGTAGCGCAACATTTCTGTTGCATGCTACGCTTCCTCCCATTTAGTTAATATTCACTTACCTAAAATTATGGCTTAATTCCCCCTAAAGCCTGCCAAGATGTTTTAATCCTATCATTTTTTCCCTTTGGCACATGTCTTGCTGCATAGTGGCGGCAGTTAAAACAACAGCATCGTGTCGTTCAGTAAGAATTGGTGTAGACATACAGTTGAAGGCGGGGTGATATCGTTTGAGTATCCTGAAAGCTGATAGGCAACTTTCCAGCAAAGAATTTTCAATAAAAAAAGGCATTCGTTTAGTCGGCTCGGAGGATTTTGAATATGAGGTCCTCAAGAAAAAGGCGCCCGTACTTGTAATGTGTATACGCAACGATTCAGAAATTGAAGGGCAGGTTGAAATGGTTAATCATGTTACAGCAAAACTGTATGGTGAAAGACTACATGTTTGTTTATTAGCGGAGGAGTGCCTGGGTATTTTCAGTGAAAGGTATAAGGTCAGCGGAACACCAACATTTCTCATATTTAACGATGGCAAAGAGACAGGACGGTTACTGGGCCAGGTAGATGGAACGACCCTCAAAGAATTCTTATCCAAAACGCTCGCGTAATATATGTCTTGGAGGTAAATAACAAAAGGGTGATGGATTTTAACCTATCAGAAGAGCAGCAAATGCTGCGTGACATGGTCAGAAAAATTGCTGAGAATGAATTTAAACCTAAAGCAGCAGAAATTGACCAAAAAGAGGAATTCCCCTGGAAAAATAAAAGGATACTTGAAGAGAACGGGCTGCTTGGGATTCAAGTGCCTGAAGAATATGGAGGAGCAGGGGCAGGTATGGTCAGCCTCGCGGTCGTGGTCGAGGAGGTGGCCCGTGTGTGTGCGTCAACTTCGGTTATTCTCACTACTCAAGCTTTAGCGACAGACCCTCTTCTTATAGCGGGAAATCATGAGCAAAAAATAAAATGGCTCAAGCCCATGGCCGAAGGTTCAGTTCTGGGGGCGTGCGCCATTACTGAGCCAGGGGCAGGCTCTGATGTGACTGGGATCAGAACTGTTGCTGCGCCAAAAGACAACGGCTATGTACTGAATGGGACGAAGATATTCATTACTGATGGAGGGGTATCCGACGTCGTGACGGTTGTCGCCTTTACGGATAAGAGTAAGGGCCACAAAGGCATGAGCATGCTGGTGGTCCCAAAAGATGTCCCTGGTTTTTCGGTAGGCAAAGAGGAAAAAAAGCTGGGCATTCGGGGATCGGACACACGGGAACTCATTTTTGAAGAATGTTTTGTCCCCGATGAGAATGTCATTGGCAGCCCAGGGGATGGCTTCAAAATTCTCATGAAGACCTTCAATTATACCCGTCCTGCCGTGGGAGCTCAGGCCCTCGGCATTGCACAAGGCGCATTGGATGCTGTCTTGGACTATGTTAAAGGCAGAATGCAGTTTGGGAGAACTATCGCAGAATTCCAAGGCGTTCAGTGGATGCTTGCAGAAATGGCCCTAAAGATAGAATTGGCCAGGACGATGATTTACCGGGTTTGTGGCACAATTGACAATGCGCCGGACTCAAAAGATATACCGAGATTAGCTTCTATGGCGAAGTGGTTTGCATCGGATACGGCGATGCAGGTCACTACCGATGCGGTCCAGCTTTTTGGCGGGTATGGTTACTCCAGGGAATACCCGATCGAAAGGATGATGCGGGATGCCAAAATAACCCAAATATATGAGGGAACAAATCAGGTTCAACGCATAATCATCGCCAACCAGATGTTGAGATAAAGAAAGGGAGTTGAAATGTATAAAGATATTGTCATTGTAAATGCGGTTAGAACACCGTTCGGACGTTACTGTGGAGCATTAAGGGAATATGACTATTTTGATCTTGGGGCATTGCCCATGAAAGAAGTCCTGGATAGAGTCCATGTGAACGGAAACCAGGTTGATGAAGTCTATTGGGGGGTTGGTGATACCTCTGTGTGTAAGGACGTCTATACCCCTGTAGCTGCACGGCAGACTCTTCTCAAGGCCGGACTTCCACCGGAGACGCCTTCCGTTTCCTTGGACAAGGCTTGCGTGTCAGCTATGTCAGCGGTTCATTACGGATGTCGTGCGATGGTGGCCGGGGAAATTGCGTGCGCTATAGGAGGCGGCGCCACCTCTTTTAGCCAGGAACCGCTCATCGTCAGGGGGCTTCGGTGGAAAGGATTTCGCTTGGGTGATGTCAAGATGGAAGATCCCCTGTTTGCCTTGGGATACAAGGATTTCAATCCTGTTTCCGTAGATACAGACAACGTGGCGATAGAGTATGGAATTTCCCGCGAAGAACAGGATGAGTGGGCACTGAGAAGCCATTATAAGTATGGCCAGGCATGGAAAGCTGGCAAATTCAAAGATGAGATGATGATTTTGGAAATCCCTCAAAAGAAAGGAGATCCGATCATTCTCGACATTGACGAACAGTATAGGAAAGAGACCACTATTGAAAAGCTCAGCAAGCTTCCAGGCATCTACGGATGCAAAGGGGTGACTGCAGGGAATGCGCCTGGGCTGAATGATGGCGCGACGGCGATTTTGTTTATGAAAAGATCCAAGGCCGATGAGCTGGAGTTGAAGCCTTTAGCCGAGATCGTTTCTATGTCCTCCATAGCCATCAACCCAAACCGAATGCCAGAGGGGCCTGCCTATGCAGCCATGAAGGCCCTTAATCGGGCGGCCCTGAGTATGAACGACATTCATTTTGTTGAGATAAACGAAGCCTTTGCCGCAGTGCCCCTGGTAAGCACACTTCTGATGACCGACAAGGACAAGGGAAAGGCGCAAGCTTTGCGTGAAAAAACGAATGTTAATGGCAGTGCCATTGCCATCGGGCACCCGAATACGGCCAGCGGAGCCCGTCTGATAATGAACCTGATGTACGAATTGCATCGAAAGGGAGGCGGATACGCACTGGGCGCGATTTGTGGTGGGTTAGCCCAGGCAGATGCGTGTGTGATCAAAGTGTAGGAGTATAAGGGCCTGACCATGTAGAGACAGCGCTCTTACACGGCTAATCGGATGAGAGAACCGCGGGATCTCTTGGGTGTAAGGAGGGATAGGAATTATGGATGGAATAAATACGGTGGGTGTGATAGGCGCGGGAATGATGGGAGCAGAGATTGCCCTCTGCTTCGCTATGTCGGGTTACGACGTGTGCATGAAAGAGAGTTCCCTTGATCTGGCTCAAAAAGGAAAAGAGCGCCTGAGAGGCGTCTTGGACAAGGTAATAAAGAAGGGGACCTTTAAAGCAGAAGACAAGGCCGCTACCCTTTCTCGTATCACTCCTACGGACCAATATGAAGTCTTAAAAGGTATTGATCTTGCGGTGGAGGCGGTTTTCGAGGATTTGGAAACCAAGAGGGAGGTTTTTTCAC
This sequence comes from Deltaproteobacteria bacterium, assembly GCA_021737785.1. Classification (NCBI taxonomy): domain Bacteria; kingdom Pseudomonadati; phylum Myxococcota; class Myxococcia; species Deltaproteobacteria bacterium. Next base: position 127,055 of record JAIPDI010000003.1, on the reverse strand, counting down.
AACTTGACCGCGTGTGCCAATCAGGTTGTATCTTCGCAACGAATACCTCCAGCATCCCTATCACGCTGCTGGCAACCTCTGTCAGCAGGGAACGGATCGGCCGGTTTTTGGGGACGCATTTTTTCTCGCCAGCGTCTGTAATGAAACTGGTAGAGGTGATACCCGGCTTAGAGACTGATAATGAGACGATAACGGTCATGATGGATTGCTGCCGCAGCATCGGTAAGACCCCCATCAGGGTAAAAGATGTGACAGGGTTTGCTGTCAACAGGATACTTCATGCCATGTGGATCGAGGCCAACCGATTGCTGGAGGAGGGCGTTGCGTCACCTGAAGATATCGACACCGCCTGCAAACTCGGATTAGGGCACCCGATTGGGCCATATGCGCTCATGGATCTAACAGGGAATAACCTGAACCTCCAGGTTCAACAAATTCTTTTCGAGTCATATGGTGAACGGTTCAGACCGAGGCCGATTTTGAAACAAAAAGTCAATGCCCACCATTTAGGTCGAAAGACAGGTCGGGGTTGGTTCGACTACAAAAATTAGACCATGCCTATCCGGTTGTCACTCAAAAAGCAACTATGGGGCCAGCAGCCATGCAGATATGAGGCCTCCCAAGGACCGGGGATGGATTGACCGGTGCTGGGGATGAAAGGGATCTGACCTTATTCTCTGACCTCGGGGCCAGTTTTATAAATGTGGTAACTCCGGATACTGAATGTTTTTGAGCTTGTAATTTGCGAAGAATGACGCAATCTGGGCGGTGGAAGTTAGCCGGAGAGGCATGAATTAGACTTCTATTGGTTGTTTTGGCCAAGCGAGATTTCATGCATATTTTAAAGCAGTTGCTATGATCTCCCTGAAGAATTGTCATAAATCCAAAAGCAATTTTAAATGCACCTTCTCCAAGTCTAATCAAATATCTAAAATGAAGCTGCTTCGCTCACAAAACAGTTATTCACCTTTGCAAATTTGCAAGAAGAAGCCCGAAATTTTTTCTTGACAGGGGTTTTTAATTGTGTTCAGTTAGGTATCACTACTGAATACAATTAATGAGGTGAATTTTGAGAGAACAAAAATCGGAGAGAAAGAAAGAAAATCAAAAAGCTATAAGGCGGTTAAACAAGGATCCTCAGGTAAAGCAGAGTATCTTGCGCGCAGCTGCAGAAGCCATGAATCGAAGAGGGTGCTCTGAATCCAGTATCAGCGAAATAGCTTCAGCGGTAGGAATAAAAGATCCTGTTATTTATCAGTATTTTAGGGGAAAAGAAGAGCTTCTTTTTGCTGTTGTTGAAGATCATATGGTTAAGTTCCTTCAGTACCTAAACGAACAGCTTCAGGGGATTAGCGGAGCATACAATAAATTAAGAAAGCTTATTTGGGCACATTTACATTTTAATGATATTAATAGAGATTATATAACTTTGGTTAATTTAGAATGTCGCTCTAATTTGAATTTTTATCGTACAAAGGGTTATCAGTTGATACGACACTACGCCGGGATTTTATCATGTGTTCTCAGGGAAGGCGTTGAAGAGGGAGCTTTCAGGCCGGCTATAAATATGGTTTTGGTTCGCGACCTAATTTTTGGTCTTGTAGATTTTGAAGCGATTACATGTTTGATCACCAAAGAAATTAATGAGGCTACACCAGATCACGGGGCTTGCATGAGGCTTATTGAGCGGATACTTACATGCAATATAGGTAAAAATGATAAATCGTTTGAGACTACGAGGTGTCGTATCCTGCGCTCGGCAATTAGGGCGTTTGCGGAAAAAGGTTACACAAAAGCCACCATTTCAGAGATTGCCAAGCAAGCCGGTGTGGCGGATGGAACCGTTTATGAATACTTTACCAATAAGGAAGAGCTTTTGCTTTGTATCCCGGAACAGCGTTTTGAAGAACATATAAATCAGTTGGAAGTGGCCTTTAATATTAAAGATCCAGTAAAGATGCTGCGTCGTTTCATCAAGTATCATTTCAATCTTTATTTGACTGATACCGATTTTCTCAAAGTCTATTTAAGCTTGATCCTTTTGAATAGAAGGTTTTACCAATCCCGTGCATATGATGGTTTGCGTAGGTATTTAAAACTATTAGAAGATATAATTCAAAAAGGAATTGATGCTGGGAGCTTTGCGCCCGATACTGATATTAGAATTTTCAGAAATATGTTTTTAGGGGCTTTTACCCACATGGGCCTGAGATGGTTCTTCTTGGGAAAACAGGCTGCAATTGATAAAACAGATGAAATTAACCAAGTTACCAATTTACTTAGTGATGCGGTGATTGCTTAGCATTTTGAAATGGCTTACGGTTAATTTTTAGCGGATTGCGTCGGCACCGGCTGTTAAGTTGAAAAGGGACATTTGGGGTTAACGCAAAGCTGCCGCTCTTTATTTTGTATATGAACGTATTGAAAGGGCATTCGTCTCCAGAGTACTAATTCCGTTTTGAAAAGGAGGATGAAATAGGATGTTGGAATATCGATTCAGCGATGAACAGAAGATGCTCAGGGACACAATCAGGGATTTTGTGAAGAATGAAATTGCGCCTTATGCGCGAGATCTTGATGAAAAGGCTCAGTTCCCATTGGAAATATTTAGAAAAATGGCTGAGCTGGGGTTTATCGGTGCGGCAATACCTTCTAAATATGGCGGGTCAGAGATGGATTTGATGGCTGTATATATTGTAGTTGAGGAATTGGCGACTGCTTTGCCGTCCCTGGCCATGGATTACATGGTGACCGCTGGTGTCATTGCTTATGGCTCGATTTATAAGCTGGGCACGGATGTTCAACGGAAAAAATACCTGCGGAAACTGGTTAATGGAGAAATGATCGGTGCAATAGGTATGACTGAACCAAATGCAGGTTCGGACGTGGCCAATATGAAAACAAGAGCGGTTAAGGATGAAGATGGTAACTATCTGCTGAACGGAACCAAGACTCTCATAACGAATTTTGGAGCCCTCCTTCCGAGTGTCGGTGTTTTCATTACCGTAACTGATCCTACACGTGGGACCAAGGGGATGTCAAGTTTCTTGGTCGAAAAGGACTTTCCAGGGGTCACTGTTTCGAGAGAAATAGAAACCTGCGGTATGAGGTCTTCATCACAGGCCGAGATCAGTTTTGAGAATTGCCCGGTCCCAGCGGAAAATCTGATGGTAGGTGAGGGCAGGGGAATGATGGTTTCCTTGTCGGGGATTGATGTTGATCGAATTTTATGTTGTGCGTTATCTACGGGGATAGCGCGAGGCGCCTACGAGCGTGCTCTCAAGTATGCACATGAAAGAGAAGTATTCGGACAGCATGTAGTGGATTTCCAGAGCGTTCAGTTAATGCTCTCCAAAATGGCTACCTATATCCATGCGAGTCGGTTGCTTGGGCACCATGCGGTGATTGCCTATGAACAGGGGAAAAGATGTACCTTAGAAGCGGCCATGGCAAAACGTTTGGCTTCTCGCCATGCTCAGGATACAACTATGTGGGCAATGCACATATTGGGGGGGTACGGTTATTGTCGTGAATACGAGGTCGAGAGATTTTTTAGAGATAATATGGGAGTGGAGATAGGAGGTGGAGCTGCGGATATTCTGGAAGTTGTTATTGCACGAAACGTAATCAACTCACCAGCCATATAGGAGGTTGCATGATGATTTTCGGAGATTTGATTGTGCGTAACGCGCGTCGCTTTCCGGATAAGGAAGGAGTTATTTGCGAGGCCCAGAGATTAACATGGCAGCAGGCCAATGGGAGAGTTAATAAACTGGTTCATGCTCTTGAGGAATTAGGAATATCAAAGGGTGATAGAGTCGCGGTACTTTCTGGAAACTGTCATGAGTATTGGGAATGTTACTGTGCCTGCGGGAAGAGCGGCATCATATTGGTTCCGTTGAACTATCGATTGGCTGGTCGTGAGCTTCTCTACATCCTGAATAATTCAGGGGCAATTGCAATTGTTATGGGACCTGAGTACGTCGAAACGATACGCCAAATCCAGAGAGAATTAGATCACCTCAAGTATTTTATTACGTTTGGGGGTGCCGATGGCGAGATTTTGGGATATGAGGAATTCATTCAGAACCAATCATCTAGCGAGTGTCATACACAGATTGATGAAAGTGACCTTTTTTGGATCATGTATACGAGCGGTACCACCGGACGTCCGAAGGGTGTCATGATCACACATAAGAATGTTCTAACGGACGCGTTGGATGATATGTATGCGTATGAGATGAAAAAGGAAGATGCCCTGCTTGTGACACCTCCTCTCTATCATGCAGCCGGAACAGCTATTAGCTATAGTGCAATGTATGTTGGTGCCAAAATTGTGATTATGAAAAAGTGGGATGCAGATCATGCACTGGAGCTAATCGAGCAAGAGAAAATTACAACCTCATGGTGGAACGCGGCGATGCTGACGGATTTATTGAACTCACCCTCACTTAAGAAGAAGGATCATTCGTCCATTCGCAGCATTATGTATGCAGGATCTCCCATGCCAGTTGAGTTGCTGAAAAGGGGATTTTCGGTGTTTGGTAAGGTTTTTTGGGGCCTTTACGGTTTGACCGAGAATACGTCAAGTGCGACCTGTTTGCCAATCTCGGAACATTTCACAGAGGGGCCAAAAGAAAAGATAGAAAGGCTTTATTCGGTTGGGAAAGAGCTCATTTCACTGCATGTTCGGGTGGTAGATGATCAAATGGAGGACGTGAGACCTGGGCAAGTTGGGGAGATCGTAATAAAGGGGGATACGGTGATGAAGGGCTACTGGAACAATCATGAGGCTACGATGGAGACCATTAAAGAGGGGTGGTTGTGCACAGGGGATCTAGCCCGGACTGACGAGGAAGGCTATATATATATTGTCGATCGGAAAAAGGATATGATCATTAGCGGGGGTGAAAACATCTATTCAAAGGAGGTAGAGGATGTTATCAACTCCCATCCTGCAGTGTTAGAATCGGCGGTAATAGGTGTCCCGGACCCAAAATGGGTTGAATCTGTCAAGGCAATCGTAGTATTGCTTCCGGGCCAACAGCTGACAAGCCAAGAGCTCGTCGAATATTGCAAAGCAAATATGGCAAGCTACAAAAAACCAAGATTTGTCGAATTTGTCGAAGCCCTTCCTCGAAATCCAAGTGGAAAAGTACTCAAATCAGAGCTGCGGACGAAATTTAGAGACAAGCATAAGAAAGATGTTTAATTGTGGAAGGAACAGATTTGGAATGTGAGGTGAATATGAGGCTGCAAGACAAGATTTCGATTATAACTGGGGGCTGTGGTGGGATAGGTAGGGCTATTGCGGTTCGTTTTCTGCAGGAGGGTTCGACAGTTGTTCTGGCAGATGCCGTTATGAGCAATGATAAAAGGGAAGTCCAAGATATCTTGAAGCGATATGACGGCAAGGCAGAGTTTTTTATCACTGATGTTTCAAGGTCCGTTGAAGTTAGTAAGATGGCCGATGGAATATATGAAAAATTTGGCAAAATCGATATTCTCGTAAACTGTGCAGGGATTTATGAAAAAAAGGCCATACTTGACATGAGTGATGAGGATTGGGATAGAACATTGAGAATCAACCTTTACGGTTGCTTTTATTGTTCTAGAGCGGTGGGCAATTACATGAAGTCACAGAAGAACGGTGGTGTAATCATCAATATAGCTTCGATCGGTGGCCAAACAGCACCGAGCTTTGGACATTCGCACTATGCTACAAGCAAGGCGGGAATGATGGGGTTCACCAGGGCGATCGCACTTGAATTAGGGCCGTATGGCATAAGAACGAACAATATATGCCCTGGAGTGACCGTTGAAACCCAAATGGGGGATGAGGCGGCGATCAATGTTGGCGATGAATACCTCAAAAGAGTCCCTCTTGGAAGACATGCGGTGCCCTTAGATATCGCTGACGGGGCTCTGTATCTGGCGTCTGATGAGTCAAGCTGTGTTACTGGAGCAACCCTCAGTATAAACGGAGGCGCATTTATGTTTTAAAATCAAAACTCTTCAATGGAAAGGAGGGATTAATCGAAAAATTGGCTCTATAAAACTTAAACGATCCGAAACATTAACATGAAAAGGAGGTTTAAAGATGATAAAAGGAAAGCTAAGCAGGGCTGGAATAGTTACCATTATTCTTCTTTCCGCAATGTTAATTCCCCTTTCAACTTTCGCTGCAGACACTATTAAAATTGCAGTTATAGACCCAGCTTCAGGACCTTTTGCGGCTGTTGGCGATCAAAGTAATAAACAATATCAGATGATTGCTGATCATATCAATGAAGCAGGAGGTGTCTTAGGGAAAAAACTGGAAATCGTACTTTTTGACAATAAAAACAGTCCAAGTGAAAGTGTATTTCAACTCAAGCGCGCTATCGATCAAGGCATTTCCATCATTTGCCAAGGCCACAGTTCCGGTGCAACAGCCGCGATGCTGGATGCGGTTGAGAAGCATAATTTTCGGAACCCTGACAAAAGAGTTGTTTTTCTCTGTCCGGATTCTACAGAGCCATCACTTACGAATGAAAAATGCAATTTTTGGTTCTTTCGCTGGGGGCCGACCGCAGATCAAAAGATTACGGCGCTTATTAAATATCTGGCTTCAGATAAATCTGTAAAGAAAGTCTTTTTGATAAATATGGATTACTCGCATGGTCATGGAATTAGCGCGGCTTCCAAGAAGGAATTGAAAGAACGTCGACCAGACATTGAAATTGTTGGCGATGTATTCCATCCGGTGGGAAAAATAAAGGATTTTGCCCCCTACATAAACAAAATAAAAGCTTCAAGTGCAGATGCCGTTGTCACTGGTGATTGGGGAACCGACCTAAATATGTTAATTAAGGCCTCACACAATGCCGGGCTGAAAGCAAAATGGATAACAACTTATGCTGGGGTTATTGGCGCGCCATCTGCTCTTCAAGAAGCTGGCGAGGGTACTGTTCAGGTTACGACCTGGCACATAAATTATAATGACGGGGACAACGAAACTACCAAATTTGCACTCAAATTCAAAGAAAAATATGGAGTCGATTTTTACTATCAAGAGATTAACACAATGATAAAAATGCTCTGCAGCGCGATCGAAAATACGAAATCCATTAGGGCAATAGATATAGCCTATGCCTTGGAGGGCATGAGAGTAAATACACCAACCGGAGAACTTTTGATGAGAGCAGATAACCATCAAGCAGTTATGCCACAGGTCATATCGGTCTTTTCGAAGGATGTCAAATATGATGTAGAGGATACCGGATATGGTTGGAAGACCCTGATGATCGTACCTTCTGAAGACGTATATTTGCAAACAAGCTGCAAAATGGAACGACCTTCCAAATAAAGGCGCTGCCCGAGACCGAAGGCAGAGGATTTCAAACCTAAAGAGAAATCCTCTGCCCATCGGAAGGATCGAAGTCTGTAAGAGTATGATAAAGGATAGGCGATTATGGAGTTTTTTATCATTTCATTGATTAATGGCCTTTTGTACGGTCTTCTTCTATTTATGCTGTCCAGCGGGTTGACTTTGATTTTTGGAATGATGGGGGTTCTCAACTTTGCCCATGCCAGTTTCTACATGCTGGGTGCATACATCGCCTACCAGATTAGTGTGTTCATAGGTTTCTGGCCTGCACTGATTATCTCACCGATTGCTGTCGGCTTTAGTGGCGCAATGGTGGAAAAATACGGACTGCGGCTCGTGCACAAATATGGCCATATGGCTGAACTCTTATTTACTTTCGGCCTAGCTTACCTAATCGGCGAGTTGGTAAGTTTGGTTTGGGGCAGATTGCCCGTTGAATATAATATTCCGGAATCATTGGATTTCTCATTGTTCACCATATTTACCACGAGCTTTCATTCCTATAGAGGGTTCATGTTCTCGGTTTCCTTACTTATGTTCACCGGTCTTTATCTATTTATGAAGAAGACCCGGGTTGGCATGATCGTTCAAGCTGCACTTGTCAATCCTGTTATGGTAGGAGAGTTAGGGCATAACGTCTCCCGAATTTTTATGAGTGTATTCTCAGTGGGTTGCGCCATGGCAGGATTAGCAGGAGTTATTAGTGGCAACATGTTTGGTACGGAGCCAGGAATGGCTGATCGCTTGGGTTTGATTGTCTTTGTTGTTGTGATTGTGGGCGGATTGGGATCGTTAGTCGGCGCGCTCATTGCCTCGATTATCATCGGAGTTATTCAGAACTTTGCTGCTGGAAGCGAATACGCCCTTTCGGATCTTTTTAACTCTCTGGGAATAAGCTGTCCAAACGTTGGGATTCTGGGGATCAAGATCTCACAGACTGCTGAGGCATTGCCCTTTTTATTTATGGTGCTTATCCTCATATTCAGGCCAAAGGGCCTAATGGGCACGCGTGAGACATGATGGATTTGTTTTTCAAATATAAAGTCTGGCTCATTATGGCGGCATTGATGGCCGTGGTTCCCTTCTATTTTAGATCAGATATGTCGTTGTCTCTGATCAACCAGATGGGCATCGCTATTGTTTTTGCACTTTCTTACAATATTCTTCTTGGCGAATGCGGATTATTGTCATTTGGTCATGCCGTGTTCTTCGGTCTTGGTGCCTTTTTTACGATTCATGCCATGGCCCTCGGTAATGCCGGTCAATTTTCAGTTCCCACACCGCTACTCCCGCTGGTCGGCGCGTTCAGTGGTCTGATTTTGGGCACTATTGTCGGATTAATAGCAACGAGGCGGGCAGGAGCAACATTCGCAATGATTACCATGGGGATCAATGAACTTATCGCTTCAAGTGCCTTGATGTTCTCTGGTTTTTTTGGGAGCGAAACAGGGATATCCGCTATGCGAGAGGCATTTTTTGTTTTTTCATTCGGTTCCCAAGTCCAAGTCTATTATTTAATTGCTATCTGGGTATTTATCTGCATTGTTTTGATGTACGCGTTTACGCATACGCCTCTTGGGAGGATTTTGAATACCGTACGAGACAATCCTCAGCGCTCAGAATTTATCGGTTATAATCCATTAAGGGTTCGTGGTCTCGCTATGATGGCTTCTGGTTTTTTTGCCGGGCTGGCAGGGGGGCTTTACGCAATTAGCTGGGAAGTCGTGTCCTATGAAAAGGTTGGAATACATGAATCGGCTTTTGTGCTTTTTATGGTGTTCATCGGTGGTTCAAAATATTTCTTCGGACCGATATTTGGCGCAGTTCTTGTGACTTTTCTGGGCTATTATTTGAGCGCATTTACAGCGGCCTGGCTCTTTTATGTCGGATTCCTTTTTCTGCTGATGGTACTTTTCGCTCCAACGGGTATTGCAGGGATTTTCATGATTCACAAACCTCTCTGGCAGGGGAAGCTCTTGCACAGGATCATTCCGGCATATACTTTGTCGCTGTTGCCCTGTCTCTTATTGATCTTATCAGGTGTGGCCCTCATCGAGATAATCTACCGCTGGTCTTCAACAGGTTATTCCGACCCGATTATCACCATTTCTGGCATAACACTTGACGTGAGTGGATTTCTCACATGGGGTGTCCCCATTTTTGGTCTATTGGCTGGGGGATTTCTATTTATGAAGAGCCTAGCAATCGTTAAGAGAAAATGGAGTCAGGTTTCAATAGAAATGGAATCAGGTGAATAAATTGATTCTGAATATAGAGGGACTGAGTAAGAGCTTCGGTAAGACAAAGGTCATCGTTGATTGTAAACTTTCCGTAAGGAAAGGGGAATTCCATTCCATAATCGGTCCTAATGGCGCTGGCAAGTCTACCCTCTTCAACCTCATTACCGGTATATACAAGCCGACATCTGGGAGTATCAAATTCAAAGGGGAGGAGATCGCCCGGCTCAGGCCATTTGAAATCAACAGGAAAGGGTTAAGCCGAAGTTTTCAGATCACAAACATTTTCAGAGAAATGAGCGTATTTGAGAATATTAGGTGTTCCCTATTGTGGGTACTTGGGGAGAAATACGCCTTTTGGAAGACCGTCAATTCACTGAAACATGTTCGAGATCGTGCCGAACAAATCCTTGAGCAGATCGGTATGACTGAGCGGAGGAACATTATCGCAGGTACCTTATCGTATGCAGAGCAGCGCCTTTTGGAAATTGGAATTACAATAGGTAGCGGCGCTGAGGTCATTCTTCTTGATGAGCCGACAGCAGGATTGAGTAGGCAGGAAACCACGGAAATGATCGCTTTAATACAAAAAACTATGAAGGGTAAAACCCTTGTTTTTGTCGAGCATAACATGGATGTTGTCTTCGCCATTTCAAATCATATTTCCGTATTGGTTTATGGCCATATTATCGCTACGGATGAACCGCGCATGATCAAGGAAAATAAGCGAGTTCAAGCGGCTTATCTTGGAAGTCTTGAAGAGGCGAATAGGGACTAATATAGTTAATTAGTTAATAGAAAATTCGAAGAGGTTTACGAGTATAGTAGTGGATACGATGCTGAAAGTAGAAAATCTGAATAGCTATTATGGAAAAAGCCATATCCTATTTGATGTCAGTTTTGATATTCAAACGAGCGAAATTGTCAGCCTCCTGGGCCGCAATGGGGTCGGCAAATCAACGACGCTCAAGACGATCATTGGTGAGATTGATCCCGCAGGCTCAATCTCCTTTAAAGGTGAATCAATAGCAGGACTCAAACCATACGAAATCGTACACAAAGGTCTCGGGTATGTTCCAGAAAATCGCGACATCTTTAGCAATCTTACTGTTGAGCAAAATTTAATGATGGGAATTAAAACTGGAAAAAAATTAAGCCGCTGGACAATGGATGACATGTTCGAGGTTTTTCCCATTCTGGAAAAACGCGCCGGTGTTTGTGCCGGAAAGCTATCGGGAGGAGAACAGCAGATGCTTACGTTATGTAGGTCCCTCTTGGGGGATCCCGATTTAATTATGATTGATGAGCCAACCGAAGGATTAGCTCCCAAAGTTATCAGTCTCCTGGCGAGGATGCTTGAAGAGATCAAGGCAAGGGGTGTATCGATTTTGCTTGTTGAGCAAAAACTGGCGATTGCTCTCAAGATATCACAACGTCTTTTGGTCATGGGCCACGGGAATATCGTGTTCGAAGGCACGGCTGAAGATTTTAGGGCAAATGCAAGTGTTCGCAAAGAATGGCTTGAAGTCTAAAGTTCTGTGTCATTTTGATTTGCAGTAAGCGAGATCCGGCTTCTTCAGAAGCCCGAGCGACGTAAACTTGACAATATTCTTGATGAGATAACGGGAAAATGAAATGTCAAAAAGGGATAAAGTTGCGCTTGTAACAGGAGGAGGGAACGGTATCGGGAAGGCTGTGTGTCAATTGATGGCACGGCAAAAGATCAAAGTCGCGGTGAATGATATTGATGAACAGGCAGCGCAATATGTGGTTAATGAGATAAGTCAGCAGGGTGGAATAGCGTTAAGCTTTCAGGCCGATATCGGTTTTGAGAATGAAATAAGATCCATGATAGATCGGGTCATCAGCCGATGGGGACATGTCGACTATCTTGTCAATAACGCCGGTATATCTGAGCAATTAGTTCCTATTATCGAACAAGATACTGATAAATGGCAGAGATTGATGGATATACACCTGAAGGCGACCTATATATGCAGCAAAGAAATTGCCAAGACTATGTTAAAGATCGGTTTTGGGAGAATTATCAATATGTCGTCTATTGCAGGGTTGAACGGCTTCCCTATGCGGACGGGCTACGGAACGGCAAAAAGTGCAATTATTATGCTGACAAAAGTCCTTGCATTAGAATGGGCTTCCGCCAACATTAATGTCAATGCCGTTGCGCCTGGCTATATTCAGACGGAAATGGTTGATAACTTCATTCGTCAGGGAAAAATGAATCAGAAGGAAATATGTAATAGGATACCTATGAAAAGGCTTGGAACTCCTGAAGAAATCGCCGATATCGTCTTATTTTTGTGCTCAGATACTGCAAACTACATTACCGGACAAACGATTGTTGTTGACGGTGGATTTACTGCATATGGTTATATTTGAACCACAAAATGGCACGAGAATCGCATTAAGGATTCAGGCTGTGGTTAGGATCAGCTCTTTCGCTACTAATTATTTAAAAATGAAGTAATAAGGAGGAAAATATGAATTCATTTAAAGGCAAAGTTGCAGTTGTAGGAATAGGGGAGGTGCCGACTGGCAAGTTTCCGGATCGGCCTTGTTTGCAAAACGCCCTTGAGGCCTGTAGAGGAGCAATTCTTGATTGTGGGATCGAAAAAGATGAGATTGATACCATTATTCCCACGGGAACATTTTTCGATAGAAGATATAACACGGATATGATTTTCTCGAAACTGGTGGAGGAGTTGGGGTTGCTGAACAAGGCCCATAACAATTTTCAGGTCTTTGCGGGGGGATCGAGTAGTTCGGCGATGCTTAAGACAGCCTGTGGTTTGATAAATTCGGGTCTCGCTGAAGTCATTCTTTGTGTTCAATCTGATAAAACCGGTTCAGCTCCAGTCCAGGAGATGATCAACTTATTTGCAACGTTTGGAATCCCGGACGAATGGGAAACTCCATATGGATTCTTTATGGCAGGTACGGGAAGCCTCTTCGCTACCAGATATATGCATGAGACTGGCGCAACGGCTGAAGAGTTAGCCTCAGTTGTAGTTTCCATGAGAAAATGGGCGGCGCTGAATCCTAACGCAATGCTTCGAAGAGAACTGACTGTTGACGAAGTGCTCGATGCAAAAATGGTTGCCACACCCTTCACCACGAAGGAAGGTAATGTACTTGCCGATGGAGGCGCTGCATTTATCGTGACTTCTGCTGATAGGGCCAAAGACCTCAAGAACCCACCTGTATATCCTTTAGGTTTCGGTTCAAGAGTATGCCACTATTCCATTTCTCAGGATGTGGATCTTACAAGGCTCGGTTTTTATGAAGCTTCACATGACGCTTATCAAATGGCTGGGGTTGGTCCGGAAGATATTGACATAGCTGAGCTGTATGATGGATATCCAATTTTTCCGCTTATCACTTTGGAGGGATTAGGACTTTGTAGAAGGGGGGAAGCCGGTGCCTTTGTTTATGATGGGAATACGTGGCCCGGGGGAAAATTGCCGATGACGACGAACGGAGGCATGCTGGGTCAAGGACATACTGCTGCAGGGGGTGGGGTCGCCGTACTGGTGGAAGCCTTCAGGCAGCTTATGGGTAAGGCAGGTGAACGACAAGTAGAAGATGCAAAAATTGCCGTAGAATCGTCGCTCGGTGGGACGTTTATGGATTCACACATTGTCATTCTAGGGAGGGAAGTGCCATGAGAGATTATAAAAAGCCTCTACCTAAGCCAACGCCTTGGAGCATGCCATTTTGGCAAGGTTGCAAGGAAAAGAAACTTTTGGTCCAGAGATGTAGGGAGTGTGAGAAATATATTTTTTATCCCAAATTGTTTTGTCCTTTCTGCTTATCTCAAGAACTGAGTTGGGTAGAGGCCAGGGGCAAAGGAAAGATTTATTCATTTACTGTTGTGTACTCTTATCAACCAACAGAATTTTCTGATGACGTACCTTACATCATCGGTGTTATCGAGCTTGATGAAGGAGTTCGGATGATGAGTAATGTAGTGGAGTGCGATCCTGAAAAAGTTCGATGTGATATGGATGTAGAAGTTGTTTTTGATCAGGTAACTGACGATTTTACGTTCCCCAGATTTAGACCTGTAGGGTTCTAGATTTAATATTAGGTAGACTCCGGCTTTGCCGGAGGCATGTTCACTCTAGTTTATTCAGTAATTTGAAACAGTGATACCGATTGAAGATATTCTAGCGATAGAGCAGCTATTAAATAGATACTGCCATGTTCTGGATAGGGGAACGGTTGATGAATTGGTGGAGCTGTTTCATCCTACGGCCGTCCTTTTCCCGATTTATGAAGGCGAAAATCGATATGAGGGTTGGAAGGCTATTCTCGCCTGGTATACCAATTATAAAAATAGGGTACAAGCACGTTTAAAGTTTTTACGACATAAAGTTCAATCTCCTTTCATATCTATCGAGGATGATAGTGCGATTTCGGTCAGTTATCTTGATGCTGATTCCATCAAAATCAACACAAACGAGCCGATCATTACATTCGGTCGTTACGATGACATGTTGGTCAAAGATTATGGTATCTGGTATTTCAAGGAACGAAGGATTTACATTTATTATAGCTATATATTAAAAGGGGTATCTCCCGAGAGGGGAAGATAGAGAATATCAAATTTCAAAAGACGGATTGAGAATGATGGATCATTTTAGGATCGCAGTTGTAACTGGGGCCGGTCAAGGGATCGGAAAAGAAATCGCTTTATCCTTATCGAGTGAGAATTACGCTGTAGGAGTTAATGATATTCGTTTTGAGAATGCTGAGGCACTTGTAGCTGAAATTATTACCACAGGGAATCATGCAATGGCATTGCCAGGAGATGTCTCAGTAGAGACCGATGTTAGGAAAATGATATCCAGTATTCAGAAAAGCTGGGGGCGGATCGATGTGTTGATTAACAACGCTGGTCTTGTAGATCAACAAGGTCCGATAATTGAACAAGATTTGCAAATATGGGAAAGGCTCGTCGATGTTCATTTAAAAGGGACATATTTAATGAGCAAGACTTGCGCTCCCCTTATGTTTTCTAGCAAGCAAGGCAGGATTGTAAATATCTCCTCGATTGCAGGCATACTCACCTTTCCTTCAAGAACCGCATATGGTCCAGCGAAAAGTGGTGTTATCAAGCTTACTCAAATTCTGGCGCTTGAATGGGCGAATAGGGGTATCACGGTGAATGCCGTGGCGCCTGGATACGTGAAAACAGAATTTATAGCTGAAATGGTTGAAAATGGGATTTTGGATGAAAAGACCCTTGCGAAGCGCACCCCGTTGGGTCGAATCGCGACGCCGAAAGATATAGCCAATGCTGTTATGTTTTTGGTTTCAGATAACGCTAATTTCATAACGGGGCACACTCTCGTTGTAGACGGTGGTTGGTCTGCGTATGGTTTTGTATAAGAAAACTGAATTTGATACGGATGGGCGTGTTAATCAACATTTTTGAAAGTAATGCTCCATAGTACCTTAAACTGACGGAGGTGGATTGGGCTATAAGTCACTTGATGCCGTTACACGTTGTGTAGGTGGATTAGATCACGCTGATTTGGCCCATCTCTCAAGGCTGCTCTTGCGATTACTGGACATATGATTAAGGAGTTGGACGATATGAATACAGAATATGAATATTTGCTACTTTCCAATAAGGATGGGGTGACAACTATAACACTCAACAATCCAGATAAACTGAATGCCTTGAATTTGGACATGGAGAAAGAATTGCTTAGGGCACTCAGGTATGTTCGGGATGATAATAAGTCTAAGGTGATAATAATTACCGGCAAGGGAGAAAAAGCATTCTGCGCCGGAGCTGATATCAGGATTTTCGATGAAATATCTTCTATCAAAGGATATCACCTCATGCGTGATCCGGGATATGAGGTACATCGGTTGATGGAAATTATGGAGAAGCCCCTTATTGCTGCTGTAAATGGCTATTGCCTGGCAGGTGGACTGGAAATAGCACTGGCATGTGACTTGATTATAGCTGGAGATGGCGCTGTTTTTGGACTCCCGGAAATTAACATTGGAATAATTCCAGGTTGGGGGGGATGTGTTCGTCTTGCACGCGCTCTTGGTGCCAGAGGTGCTAAAAAGTGGATCATGACCGGTAAGCAGGTGGGCGCAAAGGAAGCAAAGGAATCGGGCTTGATATACAAACTTGTGGAAAAGAATGCCTTAATGGACGAGGCGATGAAGCTTGCTTCAGAATTGACTTCGAAGGCACCGAATGCACTCAAAATGGCCAAAATGGTGATAAATTATTCTCTTGAATGTTCAGATATGGATGCTGCGTTATCCATCGAAAGAGGTGCGATATCAGCGCTCATGGGTTCAGAGGATTGTGCT
The DNA here is from genome assembly GCA_021737785.1 of Deltaproteobacteria bacterium. Classification (NCBI taxonomy): domain Bacteria; kingdom Pseudomonadati; phylum Myxococcota; class Myxococcia; species Deltaproteobacteria bacterium. Next base: position 111,089 of record JAIPDI010000003.1, on the reverse strand, counting down.
GAGGGCGTAGCAGCCTTCTTGGAAAAGCGAAAGCCGGAATTTAGAGGAATCTGAAATAGTTGTAGCAGCCAGGATAAGGCGAGCATATTTGATTTGACCTCATGATATTCAGTTTTAATCGAGGCTGCTGAAGTTGATCCTTAGATTGGATGGGGAAGGAGGTGAAACGGAAAAGACAAAAAGATGAGTGAGACGGTGTATGTGAACAGGACAACAATCTCACGAAGTTAAGCAAGGAGGTCAAAAATGAAAGGATTTTTAAGGGTGTTGTTCGTAAGTGCTCTGGGCTTTTGCTTTGCTTTAGGCTTCTCAACTGGGGCAACTTGTGGGGAAGAGCCGCTCAAGATTGGGTATGTGGGCGCAGTGACTTGGGACTATGGAAAGACACAAATCGCTGCTGCAAAATTGGCAATAGAGGAGGTTAATAAAGGAGGAGGTATCTTAGGCAGGCCTCTGAAGCTTTACATCGCTGATAGCGGGCTGAAAGCGTCGGGAGCTGCTAATGCTGTTCATAAGCTAGTTGAAGTGGATGATGTAAAGTTTCTAATAGGGTGCTTTGGGAGTGAGGAGACTATGGCAGCGCGCGAAACCGCGTGTGATCTCAAGGTAGTTTCAATATTTTCAGGGGGTGCAACGCACGACTGGGTCACCAGTACCGATAAGAATTATGAGAAGTATAAATATGCCTTTCGTAATTCACCACATGATGAATTAGATGGTGAAGCGAGATATGTCATAGAAGAACAGGTCCCGTTCATAGCAGAACAAATTAAGAGTGAACTCGGAATCGACAAGATCAAATTGGCTGTATTGTCAGATGCGGCCCAATGGACCGAATTGGTTCACGAAGCCTGTCTAAATGAATTCAAAGAAAAAGGCTATGAAATAGTTTATGAGAGTAAGCTATCGACTAGTGCAACTGATGCATCTGTTGAGTTGACGGCAATAAAGAAGAGCGGAGCACACATTATAGTCGGTACAATGGCTTATAAGAGCTCACTCCCGTTAATCAGACAGTGGCATGAAATGAAAGTCCCAGCGATTTGGGCTGGTGTGAATGTTCTTGCCATGAGTCCCAAATTTTGGGAACAGACTGGTGGTAAATGCGCATATGTTTGTACTTATAATTTTGGTGCAGCGCACGTTCCTGTAACTGCGGACACCAAAAAATTATGGGACTATCTGCAAAAAGAGGTTGGCACATGCTATTTTAATTCGGCGGGTACATATGTCGCAATTTGGTCTCTGAAACACGCAGCAGATAAAGCGAAGTCTCTGGAAGATGATGCAATGATAAGTGCTCTCGAAGACATTAAATTTGAAAGTGTCGGCGGAACTATAGATTATCAGCAAAACCATACCTTCCGTTACGGGCCGGTCGGTGTAGGTTCGCCGATGTGGACCCTACAACATCAGCCAGGAGGCAAGTTCGTTATGGTTCATATTGGGCCGATAGAGCCAAAGGAGAAACAGGATAAGTACGTGGATGGTAAGTTGTTGCTTCCTCCATGGATGTTTAAGAAATAACGAAGCACTCTTCTTAACGGGAGCTTTCCTATAATTGGGAAGCTCCTGAACCTCTTGTTATAGGTAAAGGTTATTTCTTATGGAAATTCTGATGTTTGGGCTGACGCTTAGCCTGATGTATGCGCTCATTGCCTCCGGATTTGCACTCATATTAGGCACTTCTCGAATCTTTGATCTATGTTTTGGGTCGTATTACCTTGTAAGTGCTTATTTATTTGCAGTTTTAGCACCCATACTTGGAAGTTTTACTGCTCTCGTTGTGACCATTCCTTTAGCGGGTGGGATGGCTTGGCCGATTCACAGGTATCTCCTTTATCCTTTCAGAGAAACGCCGATCGTGGTAATGGTTTTGTCTTGTGCAGTCGCAATTGCGGTGGGTGAAATCATCACTCTTATTTTCGGTACGGAATTCAAATACGTAGCACCCTTGTGGGAGGGCTCTATTGAAATTGTAGGTGCAACGCTCTCCTGCCAGAGACTCCTGGCGGGCGGTGTCGCGTTGATTGTATTCACCCTCCTTTGGCTCTATTTAAAAAAAACAAAACAAGGCTTGGCCATACAGGCGTTGATTCAGGGAACAGAAATTGCTGGACTGGTGGGTATCAATCCAAAGAAAATACAATTGATCGTTGCCTGCATTGGCGGAGGGTTGGCAGCCTTAAGCAGTATACTGGTCGTTCCTGTCTTTTGCCTGACGCCATTCATATGGTTCGATGCGATTCTTCTTTCCTTTGCCGGGGTGGTGGTAGGCGGTTTGGGGAGTATATGGGGAGCTCTTATGGCCATGGGCATTATCGCTTTCTCGGAAACACTCGTCAGTTTTTTTATCCCGAACGGTGGGTTTTTTAGACAAGCAGTGTACGTGATGATTATGATCATTGTGCTTTTAGTCAGACCTTATGGACTTTTTGGGAAAAGAGGGGAGGCGTAATCGTATGTCTTCTGGCTTCAGATCGATTTTTTTAGATGCGCGATACCAACTTCTGAGTGCCTTGATACTGCTCCTGGTTGTTCCGTATATCGTCCCAAACCTGTGGATGCTACGCATATTCATCATTGCGAATATCTTTGCAATGTTTGCGATAAGCTGGAACATACTGGTCGGATATACCGGTCAAATTAGCTTTGGACATGCGTTCTTTTTTGGAGGTGGTGCTTATGCTTCAATTTTACTAAATAAATATCTTTCTGTTCCAACGCCTATCGCGATCATCGTCAGTGGTTTTATGTGCGGTACGGCAGGTTTTATTTTGGGTTATCCCTGTCTGCGGGTTCGAGGCATATATCTGGCTTTGATGACATGGGCCTTTCCTCTCATTCTGGGTGGGGTCGCCATGTACTTCAACGAAATATTTGGAGGCGAGATGGGCATTTCAGGATATCAAGGTCTTTCATCCTCGTACAATGTCAATTATTATCTTTCTTTAATACTTCTCGTTGCCTCCGTGGTACTCTGTTTTACAATTGTGAACTCTCGCTATGGCCTGATTATTCAGAGTATTCGCGATAATGATATCCTTGCCGAATCTGTTGGAATCAATATCGGCAAATTTAAGGTGCTTTTTTTTGCTTTAAGTGGTGTGATGGCAGGGATCTCGGGTGCCTTCTACGCCCATTTTTTTAAGTCGATGACCCCGGAATTGTTGGCTGTTGATATGTCCATTTTGGTCATCATAATGGTCATCATTGGGGGCTTAGGGAGTATTATGGGGCCTATCATCGGGGCTTATATCGTCACATTTTTGAACAATTACCTCCTTTATGTTCCTGAATTGCGTATGATTATTTATGCCGTTGTCTTAATTCTCATTCTTTTCTTTAGACCTAAAGGCCTATTACCGTGGTCCCCCAAATTCACCTCTAGGAGTAAGATATGAGTACGGCATTACTTAAAGTTGAAAGGCTAACGAAGCGCTTTGGTGGATTGGTCGCTGTTAATGATATAAGTTTTGATATTTCACGTGATGAGATCGTCGGCTTAATCGGTCCAAATGGTGCTGGCAAGACAACTCTGTTCAATTTGATTTGTGGATCTATATCGAAGTCAAGCGGTAGCGTTGTGCTTGAAAACCAAGACATCAGTAAGATGAAGCCATATCAAATTGCGCCATTGGGCCTCTGCAAAACATTTCAAATGACGAGTTCTTTTCCTGAGATGACGGTTTGGGAGAATGTCAAGGTTGCCACATTGCGTAAACTCACAGGTCGAGACTGTGATGATAAGGCAAGAGATTGTATTGAATTGGTAGGACTGTCCGGATCTGAAGAGATGCTTCCTGGAGAGCTCTCGCATGGGTACCTAAAACGTCTTGATGTTGCCCGTGCTTTGGCGACTTCGCCTAAATTGGTTTTGCTTGATGAACCATTTTCGGGTTTGACCATTTCTGAAATTCGAACGCTTTCCGAGATGCTCGTGAAACTTAAGGACTATGGTGTCACATTGGTGATTATCGAACACATATTACGTGAGCTAATGCCACTGGCAGACAGAATTATTGTTCTCAACTTTGGCAGCAAATTGGCGGAAGGAACGCCTCGGGAAATTGTTGGCGACGAAAACGTGGTGAATGCTTATTTGGGAAAAGAGTGGGATCATGCTATTTGAAGTACAGGAGCTTACTGTATATTATGGGAAGGCGAGGGTGTTAGACAGTGTCAGTTTAAGCGTTGACAGTCAAGAAATCGTCGCCCTGATTGGACCCAACGGGGCTGGAAAGACAACCTTGCTTCGTACAATTTCTGGTTTGGTTCCGGCTTTGTCGGGGCGGATACTGCTAAATGAAAAGGATGTATTGGGCTCAGCCTCATTCGAGATGGCGAAAATGGGAATCGCGCATTGTTCAGAGGGGGGAAAGGTTTTTCCGGGTTTGACGGTCTTGGAGAATCTCAAGGTTGGTGCTTATCTACGCACTGATGATATTGGTAAGGATTTTGAATACATATTTTCATTGTTTCCAATATTAAAAATGCGTCAAACACAGCGCGCCAGAGATTTAAGTGGGGGCGAGCGCATTATGCTAAGTGTCAGCACGGCGCTTATGGTTAATCCCACGCTACTATTAGTTGACGAGCCTACATTGGGTCTAGCCCCGAAGGTCTGCATGGAATTGGCCAGGAATCTTAAGGAAATAGCTGATCGAAAGACGTGCATCTTATTAGTGGAGCAAAATGCCCAATTGGCGTTTAATATAAGTAATCGATGTTATGTTATGGAGCACGGTAGGATAGTTATTGATGGAGACACAAAGGAAGTTGAAACAGATTCGCACGTCAGGCAATCCTACCTGGGCCTATGAGCCAAAACGTATTTGTTGATAACAAAAGGTAATAATAGATCCATTATGTGTAAGGTAAGGGGATTCTTGTGAGCGATAAGACGTGGGAAGATTTTCAAGTGGGAGAGAGGGTCTTTAGTATTCGTCTGACAATTACTGAAGCCCACCTTGTGCAGTGGGCACACTTGACCCTTGATTTTTATCCGCTTCACATGGATGAGACGTTCGCCCGCAAAGCAGAGTTTGGAAGACGGATTGCACACGGGCCACTGATATTCTCACTTGGAGTTGGAATGATGACCAGCACGGGATTTTACGGAGACTCTGTTATGGCATGGTTGGGGGTTGAAAACATGCGAATCCCTGGCCCTGTTTTCATTGGGGATACTATCCAGACACGGGGGACGGTTTTAAAGAAGGGAGAGAGTCGTAAGCCTGACAGAGGGCTTATTACCATGGGTTATGAGATTTTTAATCAAAATGAAGCGACTGTTATGGCTTACGAACCGATTTTTTTGGTTCGACGAAAAGAGAGGTAGATAAAGATGGATTTCAATTTGACTGAAGAACAAAAAATGTTGCGGCAAACCATGAGCCGTTTCATTGAGAACGAATGTCCTAAAGAGAAAATTCGTGAATTGGATGAATCGGATAGATTTCCGTCCGAGATTTTTTCAAAATTGGCGGATCTGGGTGTCTTAGGGCTTACCACACCGGTAGAATATGCAGGCACAGGCAGAGATCTTTTCTCGGCTATCACCGTATTAGAAATGCTTTCCAGTCGTTTTCCGGCCTTGGGCTGGGCTTTTGTACAAGCGGCATTTTACGGGGGGGAGACTATCTCGAAGCTGGGGAGTAAAGCGCAAAAGGAGCGCTATTTGCCCGAAATAGCCTCGGGTAAAAGGCTTTTCTCTTACGCGCTGACTGAACCCAACGCAGGCTCAGATGCAGCTGCAGCCGCAACTTTTGCCGCACCCGCTGGAGACGACTTCGTTATCAATGGGACGAAGACGTTTATCACCGGTGCAGACGTTGCTGGTACCTTAAATATATTAGTGCGAACCGACAAGAATGTGGATAAGCGTAAGGGACTCAGTATGTTCCTTATCGACTGTCCCGTGGAAGGGCTGACGATCCGCCACATCAAGAAGTTGGGATACAAATGTTCATCCTTTTGTGAAGTGGTAATAGAGGATGTTACGGTTGCCAAAGAAAACATCCTTGGCGGACCTGAGATGCTGAATCAAGGGTGGCCCCAACTCCTCTCAACTCTAGATGTAGAGCATTTAGAAGTGGCAGCCTGCGCGCTGGGAGTTGCCGAGGGTGCTTATCAGGAGGCCCTGCAATATGCTCAGGAGCGTACCCAGTTTGGCAGATCGATAGGCAAATTCCAGGGAGTCAGCCATCAGTTGGCCGATCTGGCCACTGACATTGCAGCATCGCGAATGCTGCTCTATCATGCCTGCTGGGTTTTAGAGGAGGGTCGACCGGCCCCCCTTGAGAGCACGCAAGCGAAGCTTTTTTCAGCGGAGACTGCTAGGAAAGCCGGGATAGCTGCTATGCAGATACTGGGAGGATATGGCTATTGTATGGAGTTTGATGCCCAACGTTTCCTTCGCGATTCGCTGGCATTAGTCATAGGGGGTGGCACGCCTGAAATATTGAAAAATGTTATTGCCCGCAAAATAGGACTCTAAAGGAAAGGAGAAACTAAATGTCTACCTGGGAAGAAAGGGCTGGAGATCTGGAACGTTTTGTGAAATTGCAGACAACGCCCGTCGGGATTCGGATCATTGAGAGTGAGGATGAGATTCCAGCCAAGGCCAAGAGGCCTGGGGATTTCAAGGTGAATATGGCATTGTGCCAATTGATGAATATGTCACGTCGTCTGGGCTGGACCACGGTGGCCCTGCCGGACGAAATTGAGGCCTGTTTTTTCCCGTTGTTGGCCCTTGGTTGGAGGCAAGTTAAATCTAAAGAGGATATGGTGAAATGGTTTTCAGATGCTAAATATTGTGCTGATAACCACGTAGCTGAGGTTAGAACCGAGGACTTTCTGAAGAATCGGCCAAAGTTGGGTGTCGGCATCGTCTATTCTCCTCTAACCCGACTAACCATTGAGCCTGAAGCCGTAATGATCTACGGAAGTCCGGCCCAGGTAATGCGCCTTATTAGGGGGTACGTGAATTTTACAGGAATTCCTATCCCATCTAGTTTTTTGGGGGGTCTTTCTTGTGCGGAGGCTCTTATCGCCTGTCGGCAAAACCATTCTGCGCAGGTGGTTGTTCCGGGGATTGGAGAGCGGGTTTTTGCCATGACCAACGAGCATGAAATGGCCTTTTATGTGCCTGCTGACCAGGTGGATGATTTGATAAAGGGGATAAAGAACGAGCATGAAATTGGAACTGCTCGGTATCCAATCCCATTCTATCAGTTCTTTAGCCCGCAGTTTCCAAAAAGATATGAAGAGTTCTCGGAGAATTCATTGGTGTGAATTATGGCCAGGAATTTGATGGCCAACATGATCCTTTCAGGAAAGCCATGTATCCATTTAAAAGCCTTTCTAACACTTTGAGACTGGATTAATCTGACCTCAAGTAATAAATGATTTATTGACTGTCTCGAAATGGTGCCGACGTCTTCATTATGCCGAACCTGATCCGGCATTCAGCAATCCTGCTGTGGCCGGACCAGTTCCCAGCCGTCGTCGGAATGACGGTTTAAAGGCAATTATGAGACTGTCAAAATAGCCAAGATCGAGGGCATATCTTGGGACCTGGAGGAGGAATATTTCATGTTGCAGATGTCGAGAATTTCATTTGATTGGTTGGAGCGTCGCAATCAGCTCTCACCTCGCAAAGAGGCTTTGCGGGATCTGCATACCGGCCGAAGGTACACATATTGTGAATTAAATGAACGGGCGAATCGGCTGGCAAACGGTTTTCGTCAGCAATGGGGGGTTAGAAAAGGAGACCGCGTTTCCATATTGGCTCATAACTGCACCGAATACCTTGAAGCCCTGTTCGCGGTGGCCAAATTAGGGGCCATTCTTGTTCCCGTGAACATACGGCTGGTGGGGCCTGAGCTGTCTTACATATTTAATGACTGTGAGCCAAAGGGGATGATTTTGGGGGAAGATTTTCTGAATGTTATTTCAGAAATCCGAAATGATATTAAGATATCGAACTACCTCCTTCTTGACGATGCCTATGCGGACGATATGTTTCCCTATGAAAGATTCCTGGATGAGGCGGACATCCAGAAACCTCAACTCGAAGAAGAGATTAGCCTAGATGACCCTCACGTTATTCTTTATACTTCAGGAACGACGGGTTATCCCAAGGGGGCCATACAAACTCACAGCAAGATTCTCTTCAATTCAGTAAATGCCAATATTGGGTTGGACATTGTATCGACAGATGTCAACCTCTGTGCGTTGCCCTTATTTCACACGGGCGGGCTCCATGTCATGACCACGCCTACCCTGCATGCTGGTGGTACCGTCGTGATCATGCGCGCTTTTGATCCCGGAGAGGCGTTAAAGGTCATCCATAACAAGGATATCAACACCGTTTTTTTTGTGGCTACCCAATGGTTGTTCATGTACCAGCACGAGGATTTCGAAAGTACGGATTTTTCCGGGTTGCGTCTAGCCTGGACAGGTGGTGCGCCTTGTCCTCTAAATGTTTTGCAGGCCTATCAGGAAAAAGGCGTGCCTTTCCGACAGGGATACGGATTGACCGAAGTCGGTCCCGACGCTATGATCCTGCCCGCGGAAGACGCCCTGCGTAAGGTCGGCTCAATCGGGTTGCCGCCTTTCCATGCAGCCATGCGTGTAGTTGATATAAACGACCAAGACGTTCTCCCCGGAGAAGTTGGAGAATTGATCTTCCGCGGCCCAACGGTGACGCCAGGCTATTGGAATAAACCTGAGGCTACCTCAGAGGCTCTCAAAAACGGATGGTTCCACACGGGAGACCTGGCCTATATGGATGAAGAGGGATACGTGTTCCTGGTAGATCGAAAGAAGGACATGTACGTCAGCGGAGGTGAAAACGTATATCCCGCCGAGGTGGAGAAAACCCTTTATCAATACCCCAAGATTGCAGAAATTGCCATTTTCGGCATACCACACGAAAAATGGGGCGAGGTCGGACACGCTGTGGTGGTGGCCAAGCCGGGTGAGACCATCACTGAGGAAGAAGTCATCACATTTCTGAAAGGGAAGCTGGCCAAGTATAAGATCCCGAAGTCGGTCAGTTTCAAGGATCAGTTGCCGCGCACGCCAGCGGGGAAGGTCCTGAAAAGAACATTGCGTGAACCTTACTGGGAAGGTGAGGAAAAGTGAGGGCAGAAAAATCCGTTGAAAAGAGGCGCCGAGTTGTCGAGAAAAGCAGTTTTCCCTAGATCCTTCGAAATGAATGAACCAGTTGGGAGTTTATAAACCGGTTCTTTTACCTTGTCCATATGGGCTAAAAAAATGAGGAGGTGGAAGGACTATGGTAGATATGGCTCGTATTGCGTTCGACTGGCTTGAGCAGCGGCGCCAGCTTTCTCCAAATAAGACGGCTTTGGTAGATTTGTATTCAGGAAGACGATTTACCTATCGTCAATTCAATGAACGGACGAATCGATTGGCCAATGGATTACGAGAAGCCTGGGGTGTTCGGAAAGGTGACCGGTTTGCCATACTTGCCAAGAATGGCCCTGAATACCTGGAGGCCTTGTTTGCCGCAGCGAAGATTGGGGCCATCCTAGTGCCGATTAATATCCGGCTATCAGGCCCGGAATTAGTATACATATTCAAAGACTGCAAACCCAAAGGCTTGATTCTCGAGGAAGACTACATGGAGACAATATCGGAAATACGAAGTGAGATAGACGTGTCCCATATCCTTCTTATAAGTAGGGACGAGTATGAAGACATGCCCGGTTATGAAGGTTTCTTGAATTTGGCCAGTGGGGAGAAACCAGTTTTGAAGAAGCCGAATGCATTGGATGATCCACAGCTTATTCTGTATACATCAGGTACAACCGGCTATCCGAAAGGTGCTATCCAAACTCAAGGGAATATACTCTTTAATTCGGTCAATGCCAATATCGGACTCGATATCGTTTCCACAGATGTCAATCTGTGCAGTCTGCCTCTTTTTCACACCGGCGGGTTACATGTGATGACCACGCCCACAATCCACCAGGGAGGTACTATCGTCATTATGAGATCGTTTGAGCCCGCGGAGGTCCTGAAGGTTATCCATCGAAAACAAGTGAATACGATTCATCTGATTCCAACCATGTGGCTCTTTGTTATCCAGGAACCGAGTTTTGGTAGCACCGATTTTTCAGGGTTGCGTTTGGCTTGGACGGGAGGCGCCCCTTGTCCACCTTCGGTCATAGAGGCACTCCAAAGCAAAGGACTTCTTTTCAGACAAGGGTATGGTTTGACTGAAGCCGGCCCTGATGCGACTCTCTTGCCAGCAGAAGAGGCGATAACAAAAGCCGGCTCCATTGGTGTGCCCTCTTTTCATACATCGTTATGCATAGTTGATCAGAGAGGACACGAAGTTCCACAAGGTGACGTTGGAGAAGTCGTACTGCAGGGTCCAGCTGTTGTTCCCGGATATTGGAACAAACCCGAAGCAACTGAAGAAGCATTTCGGGATCAGTGGTTTCACACGGGAGACTTAGGCTATAAGGATGAGGACGGGTATTTCTTTCTGGTAGACCGAAAAAAAGACATGTATATCAGTGGTGGTGAAAATGTCTATCCTACGGAAGTCGAAAAGACGCTGTATCTTAACCCAAAAATTGCCGAGGTCGCCGTGATTGGTATACCTGATGAGAAGTGGGGGGAGGTGGGACACGCGGTCATCCGGTTGCATAAAGGCAAAAGGATGATCGACAAAGAGGTCTTCGAGTTTTGTTCGTGCAGACTCGCAAGATATAAAATTCCCAAATCAGTTGAATTTGTAAAGGAAATCCCACACAATCCTGCCGGTAAAGTTCTGAAACGGATTTTAAGGGAACCCTTCTGGAAAGATCTTCAAAAACGGATTCATTAGATCATGGATATAGAATCGAAGAACAGTAAACGTATCTGGATTATCGGCGCGGGTTTCATGGGGAGGGGAATTGCTCAGATATGTGCACAACATAAGATTTCTGCATGGCTGATTGACCCCCATGAAAAAGCCTTGGCCGATTCAAGGACACACATCATTTGGTCGTTGACAAAGATGTATGACAAAGGAAGGGTCGAAGAAGAACCTGTCTCGACATTGTCGAGGATACACTTTGAGAGAAAAGCCCCTCAACTTTATGACGCACTGGATTTTCTGGTTGAATGTCTCCCAGAGGACTTTACCATAAAAAAAGAGGTCCTGTCCACCTACGATGGCATTTGCCCGCCACACACTATCTTTGCCACAAACACCTCGGCGTTGCCAATCGGGAAATTGGCTTCAACCACCACCCGGCAAGATAGATTTATCGGCACTCATTTTGCCAGCCCTCCCGTCATACAGAAACTGGTCGAAATCATTCCCTCCCTGACCACAACGGCGGACACCCTGTCACGAACTCGTGACCTGCTCATCCGCCTTGAAAGAGAAATCGTAGAAGTCAAAATTGACACTGCCGGATTCATTATGAATCGAATCTATCTCGCAGCCGCCGGAGAAGCGATCCGGCTGTATGCCAGAGGTGTGGCTACAGTGGAAGATATTGACCGCGCCATGCGGGTTGGGTACGGTTGGAGCAAAGGGCCTTTGGAAGCAGCGGATCTTGCCGGGTTAGATATAATAAGAAACGCGATGATTTCAATATGGGAAGATACAGGAGATGAAAGATATTGTCCGCCAGAGCGGCTTAATCGGTTAGTCGAAGCGGGCCGACTAGGTCGAAAAACTGGAGCAGGTTTTTACGAATATCATAAGGAAGGAGGAAAATCATGAAAACGAGTATTGTACGATATAAACCAGAAAGTGGGAGTATAGCAAATGCTATTCAGTTGTGTGACGGTCTTTCTGATTTTAAAAGGGGAAGCAGCGTTTTGATAAAGCCTAACTGCGTTTTCCCTGGTTCACCCAAGAGAAAACCAGCTGGCACCGTCACAAATGCGCCGATAATGACTGAACTGGTCGAAGTCTTAAAGGACGCCGGAGCAGGTGCTATTACTATAGGCGAAGGGACTATTGTCATAAAAGAGCTCAAGACGTCCACCATGGGATGTTATAGATGGGCCGGTTTTGATGAGATAGCCGATAAGTATGGTGTGTCCTTGCAGGATTTTAACGAAGGGCCATACCGACAATTTGAATTTGTAGGTCATAAGGTCAAAATAGCTGAAGCAGCTTTTGAAACAGACTTCCTGATCGATTTGCCTGTTTTGAAAACGCATACACAAACTCGGGTTTCACTCGGAGTAAAAAATTTAAAAGGATTTTTATCACTTACAAGTAGAAAAATATTTCATCAACAAAATCTGGAGGAATTTATCGCGTTGCTTGGTAATGAAATAAAAGTAAGCCTTTGCATCATTGACGGGATTTACGGACTGCAAAAGGGCCCCTTTGGGGAGGATGCTAAACCATTTAACCTCATAATCGCCGGCCGAGATGTTATTGCGACTGATATGGTAGGCAGCGAAGTTATGGGTATTGATCACGGAGAAGTTGTTCATTTAAGAAAGTTGGCTCGACATCTAGGACATTCGTTTGATCTTGATAGTGTTGAAATCGTTGGAGAGAATATTGAGGACGTAAGGCAGCCATTGGAATGGTGGTATCCTTGGACCGATGAACTCCTTAAAGACTACAATATAGAGGGTCTAACAATCAAAAATCCTGGAACAGTTTTTTGCTCGGGCTGCACAATCACTGTATTTGCTGGATTACGTAATTTTTTGAAGGCGAATGCTGGGAGCGATTTTGGTGGAGCTGAAATTTGCATTGGAGATGCTGTAGCAGATGAAAAGTCAAATCCTGTTGTGCTGTTAGGGAAATGCCCTATGGCCGCGAATAAAAGCCGACAAGATGCTATCTCTATAAAGGGTTGCCCTGTCGGAGTTAGTGATGTTGTTGATGGGTTAACAGAGGGCCTATGTTGATTTAGTAAGGTCTATGTTTAATAAATAGGATTATGCTATGTTCATGTCCGATAGATGTACCAAATGTGGAGATTGTCTTAGTTCCTGTTTCTATATAGACATAGATGGGGAAGAGGCCAAAGAGGAATTCCAAAAGTTAATTAGTGGAAAACCTTCATTTGTTGTGTCCCAATGTGTTTCATGCATGGCCTGTGACGAGCTTTGCCCAGAAAAAGCCAACCCTTTCTCTCTTATCATCAGGAGACAAGAGGAGCAGGGTGAAATAGAGCGTTTTGATAAGGCTAAGAAACTGATGAATGATGCATACAATATCCCCTCGAAGTTTAATGGACGTAAGAATAGGGGGCCGGTAATTGATTTGTGTATCTACACTGGCAACTCTGAGTTGTTCGATGGGCTTTTGTATGAAGATGCCAGTTTTTTTATGGGTGGTGAATATTTTTGCGGAATAGGATACTACCATATCGGTGCGGAAACACCTGTGAAAGAAAATGCGAAGATAGTGATCGATAGAATAGCCAGGATAGGAACCAAGGAAATTGTCTTTTACCATGACGACTGTTATACACTTTTTAAGGTAAAGGCATTCGAATTCGGACTTGAAGTCCCATTCCGCCCGGTTTCCTGGCCTGAATTTCTTTATAAGAGAATGAAAGCTCTTGAGGACCGTATACAGCCAATTGAAAGAAAGGTTGCGTACCAGAGGCCTTGCGCTTCTCGATACACTCCAGAGAAGGATCACTATGTGGACAGCCTATTCGAGTTAATTGGTGCCGAAAAACCGAGACGTTTATACGAAGGTGCTAAGGCCTTATGTTGTGGAGGAGCTATTGTTCCACGGGATTGGGAGTTCGCCAATAGGATTAAACACTTAAACCTGAACGACGCACAGGCGGCTGGTGCTGAAATTATGGTTACCCTATGTCCGGTTTGTTTTGCAAACCTAAATAAGCGAGCGCCACAACATAATCTTAAACTCTACCCAATAAGTCAACTTTGTCGCGCAGCCTTGGGAGAGATACAGATCTGAATCACTTTTGATGTACTTCCGGAGATATGGCATGAAAGCAATTCCACGAAGGGTAACGAAGATCGACGACAGTCAGGCTCAGAAAGACCTGGAATTTTATCAAAGCATGGCTATGGAAATTGGTGCGGATGATGCTGCTATCATCCGCAGCGAGAGCTTGGTAGTTCAAGAAAGGATTAGAGCCAAATGTAGCATACCGAAATGCGCTGAATACGGCACCAATTTACATTGCCCACCATATTCTCCAACAGTGCATGAAATAAAGAAGATATTGGAGGAATATAACTATGGAATCGCAGTCAGGCTTAGCATTAAGCCTGAGTATACAGCTGGCGCTTTGATACACAACTGTTATTTAAGGGCTGAAATAGACAATGAAAAACATTACGTTACATTGGGAAGAAAGTATAAAAAGATGTTTTTTATTGTCTCAGAAATTGAATCGAAAGCATTCTATGATGGCTACTATTTCGCCATGGGTTTTGCTGCAGGGTCATGCAAGAACGTGTTTTGCTTCAAAAAGAAATGTCAAGGACTGACGCCCGGTGCCGGCTGTCGTAATCCATTGCGCGCCCGACCTTCTATGGAAGCAGTTGGTTTCGACGCTTATGGAATGGCTAACAATTTGGGTTGGCCCATTTATCCTATAGGAGGTAGGTCAGAACCGGAGAACGTACCCAGCGCGTCATTGCTCGGTCTGATATTAATTATGTAGTCCTGTTTCGCAAGCTGGTTTTAATCAAAAGGTAGCTACGCGTTGAATGTAGCGGCAATATTTCTTTATTAACGCTGTATGAATTTAATTTCGGTTAGGTAAACCCCCGGCTTTGTCGGGCGACTCACCAGAGTTTGACATTTACGGGATATGGAAGCCTGGCCAGTTTTTGTGACCCTCTCAAATTGGGAAAAGACGTTGGTGATGTCTCAAGTATTTCAAACAACCGCCGACCCAATAGTGAATGCAACCTTGAAGTTTCCATGTACGTTGCCTATAGAAGCGTTGCGGGGCAAAGGTTGCAGGGCCAAGTTGCTCCATTGTAGTCGCGATGAAAAGAAGATTCGCCACGATGCTAGCGGTTGTTAGGAACCCGAGCATCGGTTTTAGATCAACTTGGCGCTTTCAAGTAAGGTCGCGTCACCTTTGAGTTGGCTAATAAATCAACCGCTTTGAGCGGTTCACATATTGCAAGCTTCCGGCTTTTCCGGAGGTATGGTGAGTCAAAAACCCCCTGTGTCAGATGTGATAAATCCATTTGTGGTTAAATCAAATTATGCGAGCACGTCGAGCTCTCCTATACACACCGGGTAGTGATTGGAAAAAGATAGAAAAGGCTATGACCTTAAATGTTGATTGTATCTGTATCGATATGGAGGATGGTGTAGCAGATAATCAAAAAAACCAGGCACGTCTAAATGTTGCTAAAGCTCTTTCGGAACTCGATTTTGGCAATAGCGAAAAGCTAGTTCGTATAAATGCGATACACTCCGGCTTGGAAAGGGATGATTTAGAATATGTGTTGCCTTATAGCCCAGACGGGATTGTCATACCAAAAGTTGAATCAGTAGAGCAGATTACATGGTGCATTAATAGGATCGAAGCGACAGAAGTGGGAGACGACTGTGCGGCTAAACCGATAAGTATTTTAGCGGGGATAGAGAGCGCAAAGGGGATATTAAATCTTAAGGAATTTGGCACAATTCCCAGGGTAAAAGCCATGCTTTTTGGTGGAGAGGATTTTGCTTTATCGATTGGTGCAACTCGAACAGACTCGTGTATAGAGTTGCTGTATGCAAGGCAAGCTTTAGTTACGACTTGCGCCGCGTATGGAATAGATTCGATGGACATCGTGACAACCCATTTCAAAGATATCGAGCGAGTCCGCCGTGAGGCGGAATTCGGTGCGACACTCGGGTTCACGGGGAAACAGGTTATTCATCCTAATCAGGTCGTGCCCGTTCAGGCGGCTTTCACTCCAAGTAATGAGGCTATTGCTTATGCCAAGAGAGTGATCGAAATTTATAAATCGCAGCGCCAAAAGGGGCGGGCAGCCTTTGCACTCGATGGAAGAATGATTGACATGCCAATTTTGAAAAGAGCTCAAAAGGTACTCGATCAGGCCAAAGCAGCTTATGAATAATAGTCATATTCCATTTTTTTTGCTCCTTTTAAGCTCTCATCACGCTGAAGGTCTCAAAAAACACCTAATAGCCAACAAATAGCAACCTTTTCTGGGGGCGGTCGCGAAGTGCCCTTCACTAGCTAGCGCAGCCTTCCTAATCACCCTGTTTGTTTTCATAGACGGCGAGTTAATGGCAACGTTTCATGATTGGCCGTGCGTCTCCTTTGTTAACTCTTTCTCAATTGTTGACGTCTGAATGCACCTCTATCAATACACGGGATTCTGGTCGGCGTCTTTTGTCGAGTAGGAGATGAGCCGATTCATATTCTTTTTCATGCCACCTTGGAATTGATTAATCGTGAGTACAAATAATTTATCGCAGTTGCCGATCTTTAATGTCTTATTGTTTTCCCTTTTTTGGGCGCTTCAGATTTTTGTGGCCAAATTAGCTTTTGAAGGTGGGGCTGATCCAGTTTCCTTTACAATTCAATCTGGAATTGTCGCTTTCATTATATTAGGTAGTTATATTTTACCTAGAAAATATAAAGCATTAATGAATACACCTAAAGAAATCATAGCTGGTCTGCTTTTAGCAAATGGCATTCATTTCGGTTTGGGGATTTTTTTCTGTAATGCCGGAACTGCGCTTACCTCAGCAATAAATGTAGGATTTTTAATAAAATTTGGCTTAATAACAACTACCGTATTAGCTCTTATTGTTCTAAAAGAAAAAATGACGTTGTCGAAGATAATAACTATTTTACTTATGTTAACAGGAAGTTTGCTTATTAGCACTAAAGGAAAGGCAATTATTCCTCAGTTTGGAGACATATTGATTATTGTGGCATGTTTATGCTGGTCAACAGCTAATGTATTAGTTAGAAAGTTTTTAAGAGGTAGTGATCTTAGCGATGAAATTGTGACACTACTGAGACCGGTTGCTGGCATTCCACTTCTCTTGGCTTTTGTTGTTCTCTCTCCCCTTTATCCAGAGCCCATTAAAAGAGTTTTTCAGGTAGATATTCTTGAAATTCCATTTCCTTTTCTTGTAGTCGGAAACGGTTTTTTCCTGGCTTTGTTGTTCCTATATCTAAACAGGACTTTGAAGGTTGCTAGTGCTTCGTATTTGACTATGATGTCAATGATAACGCCGGTTATTGTTACGGTTCTCGCTGTAGCATTTCTGAAGGAAGAAATGAATTGGATCCAGATTATAGGTGGGGCTTTAATCATTTCATCTGGCATTTCTACATACTATCTGCAAATAGACAACCAATAAGTTTTGAGAAGGCATTTTCTAACGCGAAAACTGGGCAAATGGAGCCTGGCCAACTCCTTTTTTCAAATTGGCAAATTTTGCACGATCTTCGAGGGCTGGTTAAAGAATGGGTTTTGAAAAGGTAGATTTTCGAGGAGAATCATGCTAGAAATCAAGAATGCTGTGGCGGTGATTACTGGCGGCAGTGGAGGGATCGGCATGGCTCTTGCTCAATATTGGGCAGCTCGACAGGGCAAATTGATTTTGGCCGATGTGGCCGAGGGGGGACTGGCCAGTGCCAAAAAGAAGCTGGGTGGAGATGTAGTTACCGTGGTGTGTGATGTCACTCGTGAGGATGATTGTGCCAAATTGGCTGATAGGGCTATAGACGCTTTTGGAGAGATAAACCTGGTTGCCCCTTTTGCAGGTATAATCCTGGACGGACTGATGGTGTCCACAGACAGAGAAACTGGCAAAGTAAACCGTAAAATGCCCCTTGAATTTTTTCAAAAGGTCGTTGATATCAACTTGGCCGGTGTTTTTCTAACAGTGCGGGAATGTACCGAACGGATGATCAATCACAATTGTCGCGGACTCATCTGCTTGATCTCTTCCACCGGTTCTCTGGGAACAGCTGGGCAGATCAATTACTCTTCCACCAAGGCCGCCATGTCGGTCATGCCGAAGGTCCTGACAGCGGAATTTTTACGAAAGGGGCTTTCCGAGCGAATCCGAGCTGTTGCGGTTGCACCCGGCTATGTGGGGACGGAAATGGTGCGCGGCATGAATCAAAAAGCCTTGGAAAAGATCATAGAAAATGTCCCCATCGGACGACTGATCGAGCCCGAAGAGGTGGCTTCGCTAGTCGGGGAGATCTTCCGGAACGAGGCACTGGCAGGAGAGACCTTCTTCATCCACGGGGGTCTACGGTTGGGCTCCAGGGGATGATGAGGATTACGTACACCACACATAACCCATGCCCGTATGATATAAGGGAAAAAGGAACCATGCATGACCGTACCGGTCAGAAAACCTTATGAGGGCAGTGCGAAAATCTGATAGGGAGATCTGGCTGGTGCATCAACAAGACATCCCATTTATTGATGGCTTCGCTGCAAATTGCCTTTGCCGGGACCAAAAGATTGTCCGGCAATCACTTCGCGAGTCAGAAAAAGAACCCAAAATTGATCCTTGATCATTCAAAAGGCCATGTCATTTACGCAGGCGGATGGCCTGGGGCGTGACCTCCACCAGTTCGTCCTCGTTGATATAGGCGATGCATTGTTCCAGGCTCATCCGGATGGGGGGGGTGAGGATGACGTTTTCATCCGACCCTGAGGCCCGTACGTTTGTCAATTTCTTTCCTTTTGCCGGATTTACCAGGAGGTCCTGGGGCCTGCAGTGCTCGCCGATAATCTGGCCCCGATAGACCCGGGTCCCCGGCCCGTAAAAGAGCCTTCCACGGTCCTGAAGATTGAACAGGGCATAGGCGACGGTGGTGCAGGGTTCCTTGGCCACCATCACCCCTTTGGTGCGGGTACGGATGTCGCCGGCAAAGGGTCCGTATTCCAGAAAGCGATAGTTCATGACCCCCATCCCCTTGGTATCGGTCAGAAACTCCGACCGGAATCCCAGCAGTCCCCGGGTGGGGATCCTGTAGGTCAGGCGGGCCATCCCGTTTTCCTGGTTCATCTGGAGCATCTGACCTTTTCGCGCCCCCAACTTTTCAATGACCGTGCCCATGTAGACCTTGTCAACGTCGATGGTCAGCTCCTCGATCGGCTCCAGGATTTTGCCGTCTTCTTCCTTCATGATGACCTGGGGCCGGGTGATCTCAAATTCATAGCCCTCACGCCGCATTTTTTCGATCAGAATGGAGAGGTGGAGTTCTCCCCTGCCCGATACCTTGAACCCCCTGCCGCCGTCCACTTCTTCCACCTGAAGGGCCGCATCGGAGAGGGCCTCGCGCTTCAACCGCTCGGTGAGATGCTGCGATGTGGCGTACGAACCCTCGGTTCCGGCAAAAGGGGATTCATTGGGAATGAAATGGATGGAAATGGTGCAGGGGTCGATCTCCATCGGGGGCAGAGGCATGGGATGGTCCGGGTCGGTGAATGTTACCCCCAGGGTGACGTCCTCCATTCCTGCCACGGCGACGATCTCCCCCACGCCCGCGATATCGGTGGCCGATTTCTTGGCCCCCTCAAAGCGATAGACCTTGCTGATACGGGCAGGGGCAAGTGTGCCGTCGCGCCTGGCCACCACAATTTCCTTGTTGATGTTCAATGTCCCCCCCGTTATCTTGCCGAGCCCCAGCCGGCCCAGATAGGGAGAATACTCGATGGAACTTACCAGCATCTGGAGGGGGGCATTGGGATCGCCGGCAGGTGCGGGAATATGGGAGATGATTTTTTCGAAAAGGGGCTCCATGGAGAGTTCGGCCCCGCCGGCCTCCAGAGAGGTGTATCCTTGTTTTGCAGAGGCGAAGATAACCGGAAAGTCGAGGATATGATCGGGCGCTTTCAATTTGACAAAGAGATCGAAGACCTGATCGACGGCCCATTCGGGACGGGCTGCGGGTTTGTCGATCTTGTTGATGACCACGATGATGGGAAGCTCCAGGGCGAGGGATTTCTTGAGCACAAAATAGGTCTGGGGCATGGGCCCTTCCTGGGCGTCCACCAGGAGGAGGGCGCCGTCTGCCATCCGGAGGACCCGTTCCACCTGACCGCCGAAATCGGCATGCCCGGGCGTGTCGATGATGTTGATCCGAAAGCCCTTGTAGTGAAAAGAGGCATTTTTGGATGCGATGGTGATGCCCCGTTCCCGTTCCAGATCGATGGAATCCATGAAGCGCTCGGCCACATGTTCATTGGCCCTGAACATCCCGCTGTGCTTGAACATCTGGTCCACAAGGGTGGTTTTGCCATGATCGACATGGGCGATAATGGCGACATTTCTGATGGTATTCTGTTCCATAAAGGTTCTTCTCTGACCATCCGGAAAGGACGGTAATGTATAAAGGTTATATGGGGGGATGGTCCCCCTATCGTGTTTAAGGTAACCTTTTTATATCGTTCATTCAAGCTGAAATGTCAATAAAAAACACGGCATCAGCAATTTTCACCAAATGGCTTGCCCGGGGATATCTCTCCGTCAGCGCACGCCCTGAGCGTAAAATCCTGTTGCATTCTGAGGGATAGAAGGTTAAGAAGGTAAGAAGTTGAGAAGGTAAGAGGGTAAGGCAATTTGACGTGTTGAGAAAGATTCATGACGGATCACACCCCCCCTGAATACATCCTTGTTGAGCAGGATACCGATCTCCAGAGGCTGATGGCGGAGCTTCGAGGTGAACCGGTGATCGGCGTGGACCTGGAGGCGGACTCCATGTTCCACTACCAGGAAAAGGTCTGCCTGATTCAGATCGCCACCAGAAGGCTGAACCTGCTGATCGATCCGCTCTCGGTAAGGGATCTTTCGCCTCTGGCTCCGATATTCGCGGACAGGCGCATTCGTAAGGTGTTTCATGGGGCAGACTATGACATCCGTTCGCTTTACAGGGATTTCGGCATTGAGGTCCATTCCCTGTTCGACACCCAGATCGCCGCCAGATTTCTCGGGTCCAGGGAGATCAGTCTCGCCAGCCTCCTCCACGAGAATTTTCACATCTCGAGCGATAAGAAATATCAGAAGAAGGATTGGTCTCAAAGACCCCTGCCCGTGCCCATGATGGCGTATGCGGTTCAGGATATCTGTTATCTCCTCCCATTGGCCCGCATTCTGGAAGATAAATTAAAAGAAAAGGGGTTGCTCTTCTGCGTAAAGGAGGAGTGCGATCTGCTGAGCGCAGTCCGGCCCAATTCACCCAGAAGCGGGCCGTTTTTTACCAGTTTCAAGGGCGCAGCCAGGCTCGATCCCCGAAGCCTCGCGATCCTGGAGAATATTCTCCAGTTACGGGATGAGTTGGCAAGGCGTCGGGATTGCCCCCATTTCAAGGTGTTGGGGAACCAGCCGATTTTGGACATCGTCCAGAACAGGCCGCTGTCCAAGTCTGATCTGAGCGACATCAAAGGCCTCAGCCGCAAACAGATTGACCATATGGGGGAGGCACTTATTGAAAAGGTCAGGGAGGGACTGCATGTTCCTGACGAGGCCCTCCCGGTGTATCCCAGAAAGATCTGGCAGCGTCTGAGATCCAGAGAGGGCGCCCGTGTGGAGGTATTGAAATCCTGGCGTGACCGGGTGGGCGATCAATGGGGGGTGGATCCGGCCGTTATCTGCACCAACGCCCAGATACGGGAGATCGCCATTTCAAATCCCCGAAGGCCCCAGGACATGAAGGCCATTGAGGAGATTCGAAACTGGCAGATCGAGTTGCTGGGTCCCGAGATCTGTAATCTGCTTAAAGAGACCGGCTGACCGGCATCCTGAACCCCGATTTGTGGCCGTTCACGGGTTCAAGGCCCGGAACCTGGTGTAACGCATCGGGAACTGCTCAGAGTGTGTATCCGAAGGCTGTACACCGCCTCTCGGTCATACTTGCCGTCATCGGTCCGGGCCAGGGGTTCAGGGTAGGCAATCCCCCTTGTCAGTCACTTTTCATCTGAATTACAGGTTGCAGATCCTTCTTTTCCGTTGTCTCGGCCAGTTGTTGAAGCGTTTCCTCCAGTTTTTCGAGTTCCCTTCCGTATCCTGACCAGTCTCCTCTGCGAAGATATTCCTTGGCCTTGTTGTAGTGATCCAGGGCAACCACGCCCAGGCTGGAGGATTTCAGAATTTCCATGGCTTGGGGCACGGCCCGTTCCTGAGGCGCGATGTCCCCCCCCAGCACGCGGCTCAGGGCCTTGTCCAGATTTTCTTCCATGGAGATGCGGTTGGAGGATACGGCAATGACCCGTTTGAGTTCCGGAAGGGCCGCGGAGCGGTCTTGCACGGCCGGCGTCACACCCTGTCTCATCCTGGATTTTCCGGATCCCGCAGCTGGGGTTTCCCCGGCCAACGGTCCCCTGTTTTCTTCCCGTTTTGCCTGCAGGTAGATCGGTTCTACGTAGATAAAGGAGCCGGACACCGGAATGGCCAGGAGATTTCCCCTGATGACCCGGGAGCCCCGCTGGTCCCAGAGACTCAACTGACGGGCAATCTCCGTCTGCTGATTGATCCGGGCCTCCACCTGCATCGGTCCGTAGACCAGCTTTTCCTTGGGCAGATTGTAGACGATGAGGTTTCCATAGTTTGGAAGATCGCTTCTGGCTGCCAGCCACCCGATCATATTGTCCTTTTCCGAAGGGGTGTACGGGAGCATGAGCAGAAATTCCTCTTTGTCCCCCTGGGGAAGCTTGATGATGATGTAATAGGGTTCCATTCTCTGACGGGCATCGCCATACATTTCATCGGGGAGCTGCCAGAGATCCTCCTGGTTGTAAAAAACCTGCGCATCCTGCATGTGGTACTTGGCATAGGCGACTGCCTGGATGTTGAAGAGATCTTTAGGATACCGGATGTGCCGTTGCAGGTCCTCAGGCATCTCTTGAAACGGCGTGAACAGATCCGGAAATATGGTCGCATAGGTCTTGGCAACAGGGTCCTGATCGTCTATCAGATAGAAGGCGGTATCGCCGTTGTAGGCGTCCACAGTGACCTTGACGGAGTTGCGGATATAGTTGAGCGGCTCGTTTTTAAAGGGAGACAGGGACCGGACCGAATAGGGGTACATATCGGATGTGGTATAGGCATCCAGCATCCAGTAGAGCTTCCCCTCTGAGAGGACCAGATAAGGGTCCCGATCGTAGCTCAAGAAGGGGGCCAGCACCTTGGCCCGGGCCATGATATTCCGGTTGTACATGATCCTGGTTTCAGGCGTGAGATATTCGGTGAAGAGTATCCGTGTATCTGTAAATTCAATGGCATAGAGGATTCTTCTCATAAAAGAGTTGATGGGCACGCCCCCCTTGCCCTGATAAACGGTGTAGACATTGCTGTCCCCCTTGGGATAATCAAATTCCTTGGTCCGGGTTTTTACCAGGACATAGTGATTGGTCTTTTCACCGTAATAGATCTCGGGGCGGTCGATTTCAAGTCCCGGATCAGAGACGGGCGGGACATCTTTGATGAACAGGTCGGGGAGGCCTTCCCTGGTCACTTCATTGACCGGACTCGCGGTCAGTCCATAGCCATGGGTATAGATGAGATGACGGTTTACCCAGGTGCCGGCCTGGCGGGGAAGAAGATCGATTTCCAGTTCCCTCGCGGCCAGCATGAGTTGCCTGTACTGATTCTTGATTTGATAGCGGTCCACGTCCACATTGCTGAAATCGTAGTAGAGCCGGATGGCCTGGATCTGCCGATAGGTCTGGAGCAGTGGCCGTTCATCCCAGATCCGGATGTTCTGGACGGTGGTCTCTTCCTTCTGGACCTCTTCGAGTGTGAGTTCGTCTTTCACGTCAAAACTGACCTCTTTGATCCTGTTCAGACCATAGGCCTTTCGGGTGAAGTCGATATTGTAGGCGATATATTGGGATTCCTTGGCCAGTTCATTGGGTTTCACCACCACCTTCTGGATCGCCATCGGGAGTATGGCGCTGAAAACCAGGATGGCGGCCACCCAGACCGCTCCGGTCCCCAGCATGAGCCGGGTCCTTGATTTAAAGGCCTCGAGGAACAAAAAGACCGCAAAGATAATGGAGACGCCTGTCAGGATTCTGTAGCCCCAGACCTTGATGTGTACATCCGTATACCCGGCGCCGAAGGCCGGGCCCAGGGTGGAGTACATGAGGCCGTAGATCTTGAGGTGATACCCCCAGGCCATGAGGAGGACAATAATGCCCCCTAAGAAAATCAGGTGTTTCTTGACCGCCGGCGCTACGCTGATTTTCGGCAGAGAAGGCGGCCCTCCTTCTGCCTGGGCCATCTCGCCGGTGACCTGGAGGGCGCCGTTTTTCAGGTACCAGATAATGGTCAGACCCGCGGCCAAAAGGAAAAGGGTCATCAGACCGCTGCGGATAAAGGCATAAAATGGGAGGACAAACACGTAAAAGCCGATGTCCCTGTTGAAGATGGGATCTGCCTCGCCAAAAGGCTGCCAGTTGAGATACCGGAGGACCATATTCCATTTATCCGATCCCTTTGACGCGATGACGAAGCTGGCGATCAGGATGAAGGCCAAGAAAAGGAGATTCAGGGTATTGGCGGAAAGGCCGATCTGGGAGGCAAAAGGGCTCTCATCTCTGGCCCCGGCTCCCGGAACCGGGCTCAACCGTCTGGCAATATAGAGATTGATTGTAATGATCAAGATTAGAAAGAGCCAGACCGCAAAACCGAATCCGAATCGGGCCGACAGCATGGTCCAGAACACCGGGGCAAAGCCTAAGTTCTTGAACCACAGCCAGTCCGGGTATATGGAGATAATCGAGAAGAGTGACAGAAGGATGAGGATCGCGAATCCGATGAGCAGCTTTATTTTCATGATTCAATCTCCGTTTTGTATCACACAGCCACAAAGGCCACAAAGAAATACGATATGGTCAAAAAATCTCTTTGTCTCTGTGTCTCCGTGTGAGAATTTTCGGTGTTGGCTTATCCGGGTTTGCCGGTTACAATTTTAGGCATTACTTCCGTCCCAGGACCTCTTTCCATCGCCGCATGATCCGGTCGGTATTGAGCGTCTCCAGTCCGTTTAACCGGAGAAAGTCCGGGATATGGTTTTCATTCCCCTGGCCCCACCAGTCCTTCAGGATCCGGCCCCCCGCTTCCTGAAACATCCAGTCTACTCCCAGTCGGTCCCTCAGATGCCCTTCCAGGATGGTCTCTGTCAGCCAGCCCAGGACATAGTCGAGGCTGTAGAACTCGGGGACCAGGTCAAAGAGATGGCTTTCCGGTTGGTAATAGAAGCCTGTGTACCGCGCCATCACCTCTGCATAGGGCCTTCCATCGGAGAGGTTACCGGTTTGAAACATCTCATACTCGGCCACAAACTTGGCCGCATACCTTCGGAACATGGAGAGGTCTTTGAGGACCTTGTAATAATGAAGCGTTTCAGAAACAGCAGGCTCGAAACCGAGATAGTCTACCAGAAAAGGGACCGAAAGGGTAATATTCTGATTGAGAAACGCAAATGCCTCGGACAGGCTGAAGCTGGTGGCCAGATCTTTATTCACGATAGAGAGCCCGGGGGATGTGAACACCGCGGACAGTCCGTGCCCCAGTTCGTGCCACAGGGTCTCCAGGTCGATCCATCCGCCTTCAGGTTTCATCAGGACATAGACCTCATCCGGGACCTGCAGAATGAAACTGATGGCCTGCGCGTTCTTTCCCTTTTCCGTGCCGATCTCCAGATTGAGCCCAGAAGCGTTTTCGAGGTCAATCCCCCAATGGTGAAAAAAAGGCGTGTATCCATTGACGGGGCTGTCCGGAAAAAGGGCATCCAGATGGCCCAAGCCCAGGATATGGATGGCATCGAACCGGGTCAGCTCATCGAGCTTATGACCGAACCGCTCTTTGCACCATTGTTCCATGGCCGGAAAATAGATGTCGTCGCTCTGCGGCAGGAAGTTTTTCAGCATCTGATAATAATAATGATAGTCGAGCCCCTTTTTTTCGCCACAATAATCCAGGTAGCTCTCAAACCCCAGTTCGCCGGTGAGGATCTCCAGAAGGATATTCCAGTAATTCAAGGCAAAGGGGGCGAGGAATTTACAAAGGGGCGCGGTTTCCCTCTGGAGCACCTGCCGTCCCTCGTAATCGCTCTGTTTTTGACACCAAGAGATGATGTCGCTGAAATAGATCTTTCGGCCATCCACATGCGCTGAGGCGCCCTTCATCCAGGTGCGCATTTCCATCTCATGGGGGAGAAGGGCCCTTTGCAGGTAATGATCCATCAGGGCGTGTCTCAATCGGACCTTCCCCTGTATACCATCGAAGCTGTCGATCAGGGCCAGTGTTTTTAGGCTGACGAACTCCTCATAGGCCTCATAGAACCGATATAGCTCGAATGGGGGGCGCTCCCCCTTCCACATGGCAAGGGAGTGGAGCTTCCACCGGTAGTCCAGGTGAAAGAGGGCATTTTCGATATGTGCCAATTCCATATGCGGCTTAGTATCCAGAAAGTGTCGAAGGTCTGAAAAGATGCCCGCGCATAAAAAACAACATATCCGGCCGGGCATAGGCGTTTGAGCGACAGCCAATAGTTAAACAGAAAAGAAGTTCCTTTAGCAACAAAAATAGTGGGGGCCGCCATCTCAACTGATCAATCACGGTTTGAATTTTCAAATAAATAGGTATATCCTCTAAAACTTCAGGACTTCGTCCCGATTGGAATGATGGAACGCTAAGATAGTGAAATTATGGGATAGAGGAATGGAAGCCAACAACGGTCGCTGAAAGAACGTATGATTACCCCGCCTTGTCTTGGTAGAAATCCCGGGACGTTAAGTTGGGACGATGAAAAGATTGAAGAAGGTTGCTTTTTGAGAGATCGGAGCCGGAAAAGGGGCAGTGCGGATCGGGTATGGCATCGTTTAGCATCAATCTGACATCGCAGTGGTTGGCAACACTGTATACTGCTGCAGTTTCTCTCGGACTCACTTTTATTTTGGGGCGTGTCCTGGGGCCTGATGGGTTTGGCAGTTACAGCTATATCCTGACCATTGCCACGCTGTTTTTTATCCTCCAGGATGGGGGATTCAAGACGCTCCTTTTTCGTGAAAAGACACTTCCTTCCGAAGAGCTGAAAAGCTATGAGGATCGGCTGTTCTCATGGGCACTGGGTCACTCGGCGATGACAACCGTGGTCGGGGCCTTTTTTGTCTGGGTCATCCCGTCACAGTATCGATTAGGAATAGTTGCTGCGGTTATCTGTTTCGGATTTCAGGCGGTGGTCAATTTCATCTCTTCGGAATTGAGGGCCAAGGGACTGTTTCCCCGTGATGCCATGTGGCAGGCCATGGTTCGCACATCGGGCGCAGCCGGCATTCTCCTCGGCATGTTTTTGGTCACGCCTGTACCATGGATCATCTTTGCCGGCTGGTCTTTTGGACTCCTGGTGTGTCTCCTTCTGTCTCCACGTCCGGTGCCGAGGCCGTTATTGGGCGGCTTTCGTATTCGGGATATCCGGAAGCCCTGCATGTATCTGATGGCCATAGATGCGGCAACGACGGTATATTTCCGTTGTGACATTATACTGCTTGAGCGATTGGCGGAACCTGCGCTGGTGGGGTACTATGCCGCTGCTTACCGGTTTTTGGACGGGGTTGTCCTTCTGGCGGCGCCTTTGAGCGTCATCTGGTTCAGAAAACTGAGGATAGTCTGGAAAGACGAGAAGGCTTTTTGGGCTCAGATAGGCTGGATGAGCATGATCATGCTTGCGGCATCGGTTCTTGTTATTGCTGTGGGGAGCCTCTTCAGTTGGGAGATTATGGTTTTGACGTTCGGTGATGAGTACATGGATTCGGCACGTCTTTTGCCGTGGCTCCTTGGGGCCTTGATTTTCCTCTTGCCGAACGGGATATTGACCCAGGCGGCCATTGCCAGGAACAGGGAACGCGTGTATGCTGTGGCGGCAGGTGCGGGAGCCGTGCTCAATATCGGACTTAACCTGTTTCTGATCCCCGAATTCGGCGGGTTTGGAGCTGCGTGGGCCACCATCGTGACAGAGGCGTTTCTTACGGTTGCGCTTATTTTTGGTCTCAGGACTTCAGGATCAAGCAGATGAATTCTCATATCAAACTCCTTGTCAACGCCGTGCCGATGGTGAATGTGAACACCGGGATCAGCCGCTATCTGAGGTGCCTTTATGGGGAGATGGAGCGGTCTTATGGCGACAGGTTGGAGATCGGTTATTTTGACGGGTTCAAGGTTATCTCCAGGATGCCGGGCGGTCCGGGCGATTTGGGTCGGTGGACGCGGGGTGTGGACCTTTTTTGGCGAATGCCGGTCTATCCGGCCCTTATGGTCAGACTTGGATTCCACTTTTTGAGAGAGGGGATTTTCCGGAAATGGAGCCGGCATTTTGATGTGTATCATGAGGCGGGATTTTTTCCTTTTTCTGTTCCCGCCAGATTAAAAACCGTATTTACCATCCATGATCTGTCTCTGATCCGTTTTCCGCAGTACCATCCGCGGGAACGGGTACTTTATTCTCGTCTCTTTTTGAGGCGCAGGTGTGATGGCGTAGATCACTTTCTGGCGGTTTCCCAATTCACTGCACGGGAAATGCGGACATATCTGGGCATTGACCCTGGACGAACAACGATTACTCCCGAGGCCCATGACAATACGATTTTCTATCCCAGATCGGCTGACGAGATCCGTGCCTTTCTTCAAGATCATGCCCTGCCTGAAAAGTATTTTCTGTTCGTGGGCAGCGGAGATCCCCGCAAAAATATGGACGTTATCCCGGAGGCGCTGAAAAAGGCCGGTCTTGATGTGCCACTTGTGACAGCGGGATGGTCGGGCTGGGCCGACGGGGCCGTGTCACAAAGGGTCTTTCCACTCGGGTTTGTCAGTGATGAGGATCTGGCACGGGCCTATTCGGGGGCCATCGGGATGGTTTTCCCCAGCACCTATGAAGGATTCGGCCTCCCTGTTCTGGAGGCCATGGCCTGCGGCTGCCCGGTGGTGACCACGAGAGAGACGAGCCTCCCTGAGGTGGCCGGAGACACGGCCCTGTATATGAAGGATCCTCGGGACGTGAAGGACCTTGCCCGAATTTTGAAGGACCTGGTTGAAAATCACGCCATGAGAGACGGCATCGCAGCAGCAGGACTGGAAAGGGCCAGGGGATTTTCGTGGAAAGAAACCGCGCGAAAGACATTTGAGGTGTTTGAGGCAGTGTTGAAATGACAGTTGACCGAAAGATTGTACTCCACGATTCTTTTGCTTTTTTGGGTGGTGGTGAGAGAGTGGCTATGGCCTTGGCCAAGGACTTTCACGCTGAGCTATGGACCGGCCAGCTGGATAAGGGGTCTTTTTTCGAAGGGTGCTTTGATGGCTTGAAACTGAGGAGCCTTGATGCGTATAAAACGTCTCCGCGCGTGTTGGGCTTTTCACAGATCCTTCAACTCTGGTGGGCATTTGCCCACCTGCCGAAGGTAGCGACGTCATGGGCTGTCTTCAGCGGATCATTTTCACCCTTGGCATACAAAAAGATTGCAGGCCGCAAGATCTTCTACTGCCATACCCCGCCAAGGGTCCTCTATGACCAAAGAAGTTTTATGGTGCGGCAGCTTCCCCCATGGCAAAGGCCCTTTCTGAGGGGGGTAATGGTCCTGTACCGCCTGGCGTATGAGCGGGCCGTGCGGGGGATGAACACCATTGTTACCAATTCCGAAACCGTGAG
Organism: Deltaproteobacteria bacterium; assembly: GCA_021737785.1. Lineage (NCBI taxonomy): Bacteria > Pseudomonadati > Myxococcota > Myxococcia > Deltaproteobacteria bacterium. The sequence continues at coordinate 81,441 of JAIPDI010000003.1, read as the reverse complement.
GAAACGACTTCGAAAATTCTTGGGGCATGACAGCCTCGTTGTTTATCCTCCCTGCGAAACAGGGAGGTTCCGGTGGATTGAAGAGGGGAATTATTTTCTTTCCACCGCGAGGGTGGACCCCTTAAAGCGAGTAGCCCTGATCGTCGAGGCATTCATGAAGATGCCGGATAAGAGACTGGTTGTGATTTCAGGAGGGTCCGATATGCCCAGGATACGGGAGATGGCAGGGCGGGTTGAGAATATCGATGTATTGGGGTGGGTGGATGATGAAAAACTTTGCGATCTGATGGGGAGGTGTATTGCCACCATCTATATCCCGAGGGATGAGGATTTCGGGATCTCGCCGGTGGAGTCTATGGCAGCGGGCAAGCCGGTGATCGGTGTCCAGGAGGGGGCGCTTCTTGAGACCGTAGGGAGGGAGCGGGGAGCAGGGAGCAAGGCGCAGGGGGCAGGGGGCGGAGGTCAGAGGTCCCCCCGGTTGAACACCCTTGAAGGGGACCCTGTTCAACGGGGCAAGGAGGTGGGAGATCGGAGGGCGGAGGCCGGGAGAGAAATGATGATTACGGATTGCGGGGTGTTGGTGACAAGAGATCCAGGGATAGAAGATATTGTTGAAGCAGTGGAGTGGATGACGCCTGAAAGGGCCATTCGGATGCGGGGGGCGTGCGAGGCCCGGGCGAGCCGTTTTGACATAAGCATTTTTCTTGAGAAGATGAAAAACGTGATAGAAGGGGAAGGTTAATTGCATTATGTTTGAAAAAGAATCAGCCATTGCAGGGGAGGCCGCACGGGCGGCCGGGGAGATCTTGATGCGTATGCTGGGAGATGCCCATCACATTGTGAAGAAAGGGGAGATCGATCTGGTCACCGAGGCAGACCTTGCGGCCGAGAAGCGGGTCCTGGAGATCGTCGGTCGGAATTTTCCCGGTGACGCTATCTTGGCGGAGGAGACGGGAAGGCAGAATGCGGAAGGGGTCAGGACCTGGCTCATCGATCCGCTGGACGGTACCACCAACTATGCCCATGGCTTTCCCTTTTTTGCCGTATCCATCGCCCTTGAAGTGGAAAACGAAGGGGTGTTGGGAATTGTTTACAATCCCTGCATGAATGAATTTTTCGAGGCCGCAAAAGGTAAGGGGGCCCGCCTGAACGGTGAGCCGCTCCGGGTTTCCGAAATTGCCAGTTTTCAGGATTCCCTCCTCGCCACCGGGTTTCCCTATGACGTCCACCAAAGACCCGAACAGGTGATGGACCTGTTTGAAGGGATGCTTGTGAGGGCGCAGGGGATCCGGCGACTCGGTTCGGCTGCGTTGGACCTGTGTTACGTGGCCGCGGGCAGATTGGAGGGATTCTGGGAACAGGACCTCAAACCCTGGGACACGGCGGCCGGGGAGATCATCGTGAGAGAGGCCGGGGGGAGGGTGACCACCTTTGCCGGGAAACCCTATACCCCCTACCTGGAGAGTGTACTGGCCTCCAACGGTCTCATCCATGATGACATGCTGGAGGTGGTTAAGGGGTGGCAGATGGAACCCGAAAGTCGGAATGCGGAACGCGGAAGCGGGAGGTCAGAAGACAGAAGAGAGGGGTCGGAGGACACGGAGGACAAAGGCCAGGGGATGAAAAGCGGGGAGGGTGGGATGATCAGGAGGGTTGGATGAGAAGGGCCTCAACCTGCTCGGGCCGCAACCCTTGGATCCGGATTGTTTTTGCCCGGGATCGTTCTCCCGAGATAATTTGGATCTTTGCCTTGGGAAGACCCAAACGTTTGGCAAGGAGTGTTGTCAGGGCCTTATTTGCCTTCCCCTCGATGGCCGGTGCAGTCAGCTTTATCCTGTAGACGTCATTTTGCTTCCCCACGATTTCATTTCTGGAGGATCGGGGCAGGACCCTGATTGAAAGGGTGGTTTGGGAGGCAACTTCCAAAATGTCGGAGGTCTCCCCGTCATCCGAGTCGGGCTGCCATTTCCGCCAGGCTCCGGACCAGAAAGGATTGAATAAAGATGATGGCCAGAATGACAAGGATGGGGGAGAGATCTATACCCCCCAGATTTATGGGGAGTCTCCTCCGTATCTGGTACAGGACCGGCTCGGTCACCGATGTCAGGAAACGGACAATAGGGTTATAGGGATCCGGATTGACCCACGAGATCACTGCCCGTGCGATAATGATCCACATATAAAGGGTCAGGCCGATATCAATGATTTTAGCCACAGCGGTCAGGAAATTACCGATAACAAACATGAAACAAATCCCTCCTCAGAATTCTCTCACCCGTTACGATAGCGCCCACAGAGTTCATGGAGATAAACTTGATGCCCATGTGAAAAGACTTTTGCGAGATCATCAGACTTTGTTTGCTTTCAAACCCCTCTGTGCCTCTGTGAACTCTGTGAGAGATCATTCAGTTCAAATGCCGTCAGGATGCCGTGGCATTTGCAGGCCGTCCCCAGTATCCACATCCCGGCGCCATCGGTTAAGACCCTTTTTGCCGTTTCCCTCAGGTCCCCGGCCTTGTATCCCCCCAATCCCGGGGCAAGCTGATGACTGCGTATAATATGCACCCGGAAGGGAGGGAGTTGGAGATTTTTCAGGAGGGCATACAGGGGCTGTTCACGCTTTTCTCCTGTTACGGTGCAATACACAGGTTCCGGGCAGTCATCCGGGCAGAGGAAATCAGCATAACTGATCAGGGTCGATCCCTCGCTTGCAGGGTACGCATGAGGGAGCGGAGGATTCGTTTCGGGGACGGGTACCTTTCTTGTTTCCATGTCCTCTGGGAGATAGCGTACCAGCCATTCATAGGCAAGGTGTACCGGAAGCGCAGGGACAACGGTGTTCGCATCTTTCAGGTAATGGAAGTTGTCCAACAGAAACTGAATCCCGTCGCCTTGGATTTTTTCTACCCTCAGGTCCCCTATGCTTGAGAGCCCTTTCTCATCCGGATCTACAACGAAAACAGGGACATCGGATCGTTGCCGGATAAGGCGTGCGGCCCTGGCCCCGAAGTGGCCGGCGCCTATAATGAAAACAGCTTTTTCATCTATCGGGTCCAGGTCAATATCCATTCCTTCGCCTTGCGCATTTTATCCTGGGCCTCACTCCTCATGCCTTGTGCCTTACACCTCACGCCTAAAATTGTGTCAGAGCAGGAAATAAGCCGGGTTCTGTTCCCCGAAGGGGTCACCCTCCTTCGGGGCGATGACCATTCATCTAGGCTCGGCGTTGCCGTCGAGTTCGAGCGACCTACCCGGGAACTCGGGCGGACCACCCTCCAATGTTCCCCTATTTGGTCTTGCTCCAGGTGGGGTTTGCCAAGCCCCCGCCGTCACCGGCGGGGCTGGTGAGCTCTTACCTCGCCCTTTCACCCTTACCCTGTCAGACCACAAAGCGGCTGACCGGGCGGTTTCCTTTCTGTTGCACTTTCCTTCCCGTCGCCGGGACTGGGTGTTACCCAGCACCTTGTCCTCTGGAGCCCGGACTTTCCTCCCCCTTTGCCCGCAGGCAGGGCAGCGGTCATCTGTCCTGCTCTGACACGTGTTTTAAGTGCCTAAAATGCCTAAAGTGATCTAAAGTGACTAAAGTTGATGCATTCGTAAAAAGTCGTCACCCCGTTGAAGAACGGGGTCCAGAGTTTTCATAAGCGCTTGAGAACACTGGATTCCGGCTTTCGCCGGAATGACGGAAAGAGAGCATCTTCGACTTTTACGAGACCATCAACTTTAGGCATTTTAGGCACTTTAGTTCACTTTAGCTCACTTTCTTTATCCTGGTACTGCCCATCATCGCCCCAATAGATAATCCGGGTACAATTCGGGCAGGTCATGAGCTTGTCCCCCCGAATCAGTTCATTAAATTCCTGGGGCGGGATCCGGATGTGGCATGTCTGGCAGACGCCCTGAATGACCGGGCTGACGGCAATGCCTCCCTTACGTTCCCTGATCATATCGTATCTTTTTAACAGGGCGATGTCAACGGCGCGGGAGACCGCGAACCTATCCTGGTCGAGGGCGTTAAGGTCCCGGTCCAGTGCCTTGAGCGATTGGGTGACCGCATCACGATCCATTATAAACTGCCGCTTCATTTCCGCGGCCTGTTCCCTGCTGGCGGCGCACTTGGCTTCGAGGGCCTCCAACTGCTCCATCATCTCAATGGCCCTATCTTCCAAAATAAATTTGGCCTTTTTCAAATCGTCAATTTCCTTCAGAGCGGCCTGATACTCCTTGTTGGATTTTATACTGGAAAGTTTTATATCGGCTTTTTTCAGTCGATGTTCGGCATCCTCAATACTCTTCTCTGTTTCGCGCCGGTCACGGGTGAATTCTTCCACCTGGCGCGTCGCTTCTGCCAACTGGGTTTCCACGTCGTTTAAGCGCTGTTCAAGCCTCTGGATTCTTTTAGGCCCCTCCTCTTTACGGGCCCTAATATGCCCCATTCGGGAATCGAAATCCTGGAGCGTAATCAGAAATTTTACCATTTCTTTCAATTTATTACCTCGCTTAACAGTTTAACCTGTTCAGGTTCGGAAGGAAGATCCTACATTTATCACGAATATCCGTATTGTTCTGTGCCTTATGGTAATCTTCACATGGGCGATATTCCGCCCCGCGGTCATCATCCTCCATCACATATCCGGAGAGGATCTCCCTCCCCCTCATCTATTTCGACTACGGTTTCCCAGCCTTTTGACCTCAACAGGGTTTCCAGATTCCCGGCAAAAAGGTTGAACGCCGTCTTTTCCGAACAGAAATGGCCTGCATCTATAAGAGCGATTCCCAATGCCTCGGCCTCCAGGGCAACATGGTGGCCAATGTCGCCGGTCAAGAGAAGATCAGCACTCCTTTCATAGGCCAGACCCACGAGACTTCCGCCCGATCCCCCCACGACGGCAATGCGACGGATCAGAAGGTCCGGTGCTCCAACCACCCGTATGTCTGCCGTTCCCATCACCTTCCTGACGGCCTCTGCCACGGCGGACAGGCTGGTGGGACCGGGCAGATCCCCGATCCGTCCCAACCCCGCGCCATCGGCCGTGTCAACCGGTTTCAGGACCTCCATATCCGTCAGATCCAGCAGCCCGGCCAGGATATCGTTGATGCCTCCCGGGGCTGCATCCAGATTTGTGTGTGCAGCCACGACGGCAATCCCCCGCCTGGCAGCTTCTGCAATGATATTACCCGGAAAGACATCTGTCTGAAGTCGTGATAAAGGTTTGAAGATCAGGGGATGATGGGTGAACAGGAGCTGCGCACCGGCCTTTGAGGCAGACATCAGGGCCTTGAGGGTGGGATCCAGGGATGAGAAAATCTTATGGATTTCCTGGTTGGGAGAACCTATTTGAAGACCCGGATTATCCCATGGTTCGGCCCATCGGGCCGAGGCCACGGTTTCCAGCACATTCAAGAAATCCTTCAGTTTGAGTACCATTTCAAAAAGTGTCGATCATTCCCTCAGGGAAGACCCCTCCCTGCTGATGCACAGGCCAATAATTGGAAAGGGCGTATCCTTTACGAATACGCCCTTTACAGCAAGGTCACTTCCGGTATGTCGGAAATATTTTGAGTAATGTTAGCAGTCGCAAGATTTGTTCCGTTAGTTACCACGAAGCGGGTCCCCGGCTTTCGCGGCAGGGTTCAATCATTGATCCGCCGCAGCCTCGCTTCAACACGAGGGCTGCGCCAGGACACTTAAATAATTTCTGGGGTGAAATCATGGTGGGCCCACCTGGTCTCGAACCAGGGACCTACCGGTTATGAGCCGGTGGCTCTGCCAGCTGAGCTATGGGCCCTAAAAATTCCCAGTTACTGGGCGATACAATGCGCATCCTATAGAAATTTGTCAAGGGAAAATATCCCCTGCGGGTTTTCTGCGGGCCTCAGTTATCTATAAAACTTTTCAGCTTTCTGCTTCTGCTGGGGTGCCTCAGCTTTCTAAGGGCCTTGGCCTCTATCTGCCGGATACGCTCCCGGGTTACACTGAAATCACGGCCCACCTCTTCCAGGGTATGATCCGCCTTCTCGCCGATACCGAATCTCATTCTGAGAACCTTTTCCTCTCTGGGCGTCAGGGTGGTCAGCACCTTTCTGGTCTGTTCGGCCAAGCCGAAGTTGACGACTGCATCACCGGGAGAGAGAACATTCTTATCTTCAATGAAATCACCTAAATGGCTGTCTTCCTCTTCACCGATGGGGGTCTCCAGCGAGATCGGCTCTTTAGCGATTTTCAGTACCTTTCGCACCTTTTCAAGGGGAAATTCCATTTTTTCGGCGATTTCTTCGGAGGTCGGCTCCCGACCGTGTTCCTGCACCAGATATCTCGATGTCCGCATGAGTTTGTTGATCGTTTCAATCATGTGCACGGGGATGCGGATCGTGCGGGCCTGATCCGCTATGGCGCGTGTAATCGCCTGTCTGATCCACCAGGTCGCATAGGTACTGAATTTGTATCCCCGCTGGTATTCGAATTTGTCCACGGCCTTCATCAGACCGATATTCCCTTCCTGGATGAGATCCAGAAACATGAGTCCCCTGTTGGTATATTTTTTGGCAATGCTGACGACCAGCCTCAAATTGGCCTGAATAAGTTCTGATTTGGCTCTATTGGCCATCTCCAGGCTTTTCTCGACCTTCTGGAGTTTCAGCTTAATCTGGCGGGGGGTCATATCCGTTCGTTCCTTGGCCTGTCGGATCGTTCGCTGGGCCTTTTCCGCTTTGGTCTTCAAGGCCGTGATGTCACTCTTTGTCAGACCGATGGGGGTGATGATCTGGTCATCCTTGGCGGATTTCGGAATTTTGGCCAGACATCGTTTCAGATAGGATATCGGCCTCCCGCCTGCCCGCAACATGCATTCTTCCAATCGTCTTTCGGATTCCCCGACCTCTGCCGCCAAGGCCCTGAGTTTTGCTATCATATTCTGTATCTGTCGATCTTCCATACTGAAGGAATTGACCAGCTTCATAATCTCCTTCTGATCCTGTTTGATCTGTGCGGCAAGCTCCTTCTTAATGTTTTCAGCGCACCCGGTCTTGGCTCTTTCACGCCTTTTCAGGCACATCCCTTCATTTAATGCCCTGATTTGATCGATCAGATTAATGACGGATTCCTTTTTTTCACCTATCAGCATATAGCTGTCGTCTTCTTCCAGGTCATTAATCACATCTTTTAATTTTACTTCGCCTTCATTCAGTTTTTCACCCAGCTCAATAATGTGCTCTACGCCCACGCCACAAAGAAGAAGCGTCTCCAGTGCCTTTTTTTCTCCTTCTTCAATTCGTTTGGCGATCTCCACCTCGCCCTCCCGCGTGAGAAGAGAGATCCGTCCCATTTCCTTCAGATACATCTTGACAGGATCTGATACACGAGATGAGGCGTCTGTGAGGTCAATAGCCGCATCATCGACCTTTTCTTCCTCTTCCAACTCCCTTTTCTTGGCACCGTCGGCCTTTTCGATCTTCTTTTTGGCAGCTTCGTCAATGACCATGATGTCCAACTCTTCGAACATCATCATGAGCTCGTCAATGTGCTCCTCAGAGGATACGAAATCTTCAGAAAGGTCATCATTCAGCTCTTCAAAGGTAATATACCCCTTATTTTTTCCGTTATCGATCAACCGCTTTAAATTGATCATATCGGCATTCTTATCCATTATCGTACCTCCGAGTCCGGATGAACCGGGATAGTGAATTTTGAATCGTAACCATGACTATATGGGTTCCTCTTATCCACCACGTAACATCTTGGCCCTGATCCCAAGGCGGGCCAACAGCCGCAACCAAAAAGGTATGGGTGCAAATCCCGGTAATTTTTGAGCGGTTAAGGCACCAACTCCTCCGCATCATGCAGGGAAGTTATAAACCGCTATGAAACGGGATTCCACCTTTTCGGGGATTGGTCAATCCGTCTTTTCCAGGATAAGGCGTGGCCGCGGTCTTGTGGGTCAGTGGCTCCGCGCCTCCCGTGCCTTCAGTTGCAGCAGACGGTTCAATGTCTCCGGATCCCCTCCGGCTGTCTTGATGGAACTCGTCAGCTTTTTCTGTCGCACCTTTTCCGCGATCTCCCGGACCGCCTGGTTCACCTCCTGATCTGAATAAATCGAGTCGGCCACCAGGGCTTCTCTGAGCCGGATGCGGACTTCCTCGCTTTCCAGGCTCTCTTCCAGGTGTTCAGGGGAAAACCGGCCTTCCTGCCGGTATTTTTCGAAAATTCGTTTAACGATCTGCAATGTTGTTGCGTCCGACAGGAGCTTCATGCAGTCAGTGTCCAGCAGTCCGGTGACGGCTACGGGATGATGCACGAGGAGGTTGAGCAACTGAACATCTCCGATTCGTTGTTTTGCCTGGGATGCGGCCACCCGCTCCTTGAGATTTTTTTGAAGTCCGCCTTCTGAAAGCCCTTTGGCGACAGCCCTCAACTCGGATAGAATCACATCTTCCTTGATTCCGATCCGCTCTGACAGGCGTCCGGCGTAGAGGGAACGTTGTGCGCTGTTCCGGAGCAGGGCAAGGACCGGCAGAATCTCCTTCAGGACAGTGACTTTCCCCTCTATATCGCTCCCCCCCAGGGTTAATTTCTGATCAAGGAAAAAATCAAACATGGGGGCGGCCTTTTCAATGAGCGCCAAAAACGCGGACAGGCCGTTCTTGTTTACAAAACTGTCCGGATCGTGCCCGTGGGGCAGGACAACCGCTCTGGCAGGGAGGCCTTCATTCAAAAAAAGGGGGAGACTTCTCAAGGCAGCGATTCTGCCTGCCTCATCAGAATCAAAGACCACGATCGCCTCCCTGGCATACCCCTTGATCTTCCGGATATGGTCATGGGTCAGGGCCGTTCCGAGAGTGGCCACCACCTCCTCGAGGCCGTGATTTCTCAGGGCCAGCAGATCCATATACCCCTCGACAATCACCGTTACGCCCTTCTGACGGATCGCCTTGTAAGAGGCATGCAGTCCATAGGGGAACTCTCCCTTGTGAAAGAGAAGGGTTTCTGGCGTGTTCAGGTATTTGGGCAGGGCATCGTTCAGGACTCTCCCGCCGAAACCGACAACCTGACCTCTTTGATTGAAAATGGGGAACATTACCCGTCCCCTGAATCGGTCGTAGTATCCTCCTCCTTTTTTGGGGATGATCAGACCCGCCTGAACAGCCCTTTCCAGATCAATCCGGCGGTGCTTCAAATAAAGCGTGAGCCCGTCCCATGTATCAGGGGCGTAACCCAGTCGGAATTCCGATATGATTTGTGTTGAAAGCGCCCGCTTTTTCAAATATTCAGCCGCCGGGTTCCCTCTCTCCGCCTGGCCCAATGCTTCCTGAAAATATTGCATGGCCATCTGATTGATTTTAAACAGGGCCTCCCGGAGTCGCGTCCTTTTTTTCTCTTCTTCAGAGGAAAATGTCTCCACGATCGTTATGTTATATCTCTCGGCAAGGTCCTTTAGCGTCTCGGGAAAGGTCATCCCATGATATTCCATCCAGAAGGCGAAGACATCGCCTCCCTTCTTGCATCCGAAACAGTGAAACATCTGCCTGTCCGGGCTGACCGTGAAAGAAGGAGCCTTTTCAGCATGAAACGGGCATAGCCCCATGAAATTCTTCCCGGCCTTCTTGAGCTGAACATACTGGCCGATAACCTGTACGATATCAGCCGCCCTCTTTATTTCTTCTTTGGCCGATGGGTTATCTGACATGGGAAGTGCCTAAAGTGCCTAAAGTGCCTAAGTGAGCTAAAGTGACGAAAGTCTCATCTGGCGGCATGTGTCTATCTGCCTATCCGATTTCTGCAACGGTTACGCCATCGCCTCCCGATCGAGGATCGGCGCTGTTAACGGTTTTGATAAAAGGCAATCCCCTCAGGTGATCTCGAATCGCTCCCCTCAGCCGTCCTGTTCCGTACCCGTGGATGATGGTGAGGCTCAATTTGCCTTCCACCAATGCGCGGTCCACGGCTTTTTCGATGAGGGGTATGGCCTCATCGACGCGGTACCCGACCACATTTAATTCTCCCGATTTCAGGCCGCCCGATGGTGATTTTTCCGAAGGCCGTCCCTTGAACGTCCAGTTGACGGAGCAAGGCGTGTTATCGGAGTGAATTCCTTTTGGTTTCGCCACCACCTGAAGGTCCCGGGTATCCGCAGATATCTTGACAGCCCCTAGCATGACAGAGGCGCGGTCACCGGATGGGTCCACCGACTGAACCACCCCTTGTTGCTTCAGTTTGATATGAAAGACGCTCTGACCCTCCTTCAATCCATCAGACATCGGGGATGCGGGGATATTTTCTGAGGATTCAAAATGCGCCGTCAATTCCTGCCCCACAGCTTCAAACCGCTTGGTTACATCGGCCTGAACCAGCCGTTTCTTCCTCTTCAGGAGATTGATGGCCTCTTTGAGTTCTTCCCTGGCCGACCTTATGGCCGTGTCCGCCTCTGTCCGATACGTCTCCATCTCGGCCTGTTTTTCCAATTCCAACCGGGCCAGCCGTGCTCTTATGTCCTCGGCCGCTGATTGATGCGCCTGCTTGGCGTCTTCGGCCTCTTGCCGCTCTGCCTCGACCCGTGTGAGCAGACGATGCATCTTCTCGATAAGTCGGTTCAGTTGCACTTCATCCTGTTCCAGATATCCCCGGGCCTTTTCGAGTATGTGCATCGGCATCCCCAGATCGCGTGCTGTTTCCAAGGCGTGACTGATGCCCGGCGATCCGTATCGGAGCCTGAAGGTGGGCCGATTGCACTGCGCATCAAACTCAACCGCGGCATTGAGCACCCGCCGGTTCAGCAATCCATAGGCCTTTAGCCGGTTGAGGTGCGTGGCCAGGGCCACAAACACCCCCTTTTGGGAGAGCTCGTCAAGCACGGCCATGGTGAGCGCCGCTCCCTCGTTCGGATCTGTTCCCATCCCCGGTTCGTCGATGATGACCAGACTCTTCGGGTCAGCAAGTCCCATGATCTCCTTCAGGTGCGCTGCGTGGGCCGAGAAGGTGCTCTGGCCGGTCTGGATATCTTGGTCGTCCCCGATATCAGCCACGCAATGATGGAAAACAGGGAGGCAACTTCCTTCGGCTGCCGGGATATGGATCCCTGACTGCGTCATGAGGGTCATCAGACCCAGGGTCTTGAGGGTCACGGTTTTTCCTCCCCGGTTGGGTCCTGACACGATGAGGAGATTCCGATCCGGTTCCAAGCAAATATCAACAGCGACAGGCCCGTACGCTTTCTCCCTTTTTTCGCTTCGGCATAATGCCAGCAGGATCGGGTTCTTGGCTTCCTTGAGCCGGATTCCCCGTGCGTCTTCTATTTCGGGTGGCACGCACGAAAAGTCTTCAGCGTATCTGGCCCTGGCGTACAGGCCATCGAGTCTGGCGATCAGGCCCTGAGCATGGATGATTTCAGGGGTGGCATCCCTCACCGCCAATGTCAGACCCACCAGTATGCGATGCTCCTCTGCCCTTTCTTCCAGCACCAGTTCAGTCGACCGGTTGTTGTCCGAGATCACCTCCATCGGTTCCACAAAGCAGGTGGCTTTAGTCCTGGAGTAGTCATGGACAATACCGCCAAACAGGGATTTCTGATCGCTTCTAACGGAAATGACATATCTCCCATCCCTGACCGTTACCAGATGCGCATCGCTGTTTCGGCCTATGCCTTTGGCCTTCCGGATGTCATCGAGCTTTTTTTCCAGATGGGATCGTTGTCTGCGCCGTTCATGTCGGATCTTCGCCAGCAGGGGAGTCGCACTATCCTTGATATCGCCGTTTGGTGCGACCGCTTCTCTTAACTTCCTGGCCAGCGGTTGAAGATCAGGCATGTCATCGATGATGGCGGTCACTCCCGGGTAAAAGGACCTCTCGGACCGGAGAAACCCTCTGACGGTCTGGCCTGATTCGGCAAGCCGCAACACCGTTAAAAGCTCCTCAGCCTCCAGATGCGCCCCTTCGACCCTGGATCTCGCAAGGAGCGGCATCAGGTCAGTAAGATCGGAAAAAGTGAGAAATCCTCTTGTCTTTAAAAGGAGCCTTGCTTCTGAAACGAGGCTCAACTCGCGTATGATCTTCTTTGTATCCTTCGACGGGGAAAGGGAGAGACATTCTGAGCGCCCCAGCAGACAAGAGGCGTAGCGGGACATGATTTCCAACAGGCGATAATATCCGAGAACCTGGTACGTATGTTCGATCATGCAGGCGCTATCAACAGGTGCACCCTTTTAGGCGCGTTGGTCTTGCATTCATGACCAATGAAAGGCATTTGGTCTTGGAAAACACTCGAAAAAATTACTCGTTACTGTCCCGCGGAGGATGCGGTCAGAAGTTTTTTGGCGATTTTACTCACTTCCTCACCCGGTGCCAGTCCTGCCATCCTGGTCATGGCTACTTTCATGACCTTCCCCATGTCCCTGGGACCTTCAGCAGACAGCTCTGAAATGATCTCTCGCACATTCGCTTCAATTTGCTCCGGAGCCAATTGCTGTGGCAAGTACCCATACAGGATCTCAATCTCTCTTTCTTCCTTAACGGCCAGGTCTTCACGATTTCCGCTCCTGAATTCCCTTGCGGCCTCTTTCCCTTTTCGTATGGTGGATGAGATGACGGATTGGATCTCCTCCTCGTTCAATTCACGCCCCTTTTCCACCTGTAAATTCTTCAACGCGGTCTTGAGCATCCTTAGACAAGAAAGCCGAAGGCTGTCTTTCGTCTTCATGGCCTGCTTAAGATCTTCGCCGATGGTCTGATTTAGAGACATATCTATCCCAAGGATACGGATTGTGGGCTGAAAACAAGGAAACTTTTTATTATATAGCAAATTTTGGAAATGTCAATGCTCAAGTCTGATTTCGCGGTGTTATTGCTTTTCGTCGCACACCCTGATGGCCTCGGACAGGTCCAGGCTCCCATCATACAGGGCCCGGCCTGTGATCATCCCTGTAACGCCATGTGCTTTCAGGGGCAATATCTCCAGGACATCGGCAAGCCCGGAGATTCCCCCGGACGCAATAACCGGGATATGGGTAGATCTTGCCAGATCTTCGGTGGCGGCTACATTGCACCCGGTCCTCATGCCGTCCCGGTTGATATCCGTATAGATGATGGCGGATATACCGGCATCTTCAAACTGCTCGGCAAGTTCTACAGGTTTCTGGCCGGTTTCCTCTGTCCACGCCTCCACTGCAACAACACCATCTTTGGCGTCGATTCCCAGAATGATCTGTCCGGGATATGCTCGGCATGCACGGCGTACGAACTCCGGGTCTTTGCAGGCCACCGTACCCAGAATCACATACCGAAGTCCCAGCTCGATGTAGGCGTCCAAGACGACCATGTCCCTCACGCCACCTCCCAACTCCACCGGTATGGGCACCGCCTCTACAATCCGTTTGATGACTTCCGTGTTGACCGGCTTTCCCTCAACCGCGCCATCCAAGTCTACGATATGAAGCCTACGGGCTCCGCACGCATGCCATCGGATCGCCATTTCCTCTGGAATATCCGAAAAAACGGTCTCATCCGACATCCGTCCCTGCTTGAGTCTGACGCAACGGCCGCCCTTGAGATCTATTGCCGGAATAATCAGCACCGCCCTAATCCTTTCCTTTCGCCTCGGCCGGATCCCCGGGCATCGCGCCAAGAAGATGCTCCAATCCAAATTCCGACAACTCTCTGGCGGTCAGCCACCGGCCGCCGCTCTTGACATATGTATCCAGGTCAAAAAGGTTTTCGAATAGCGATTTCTGGGACTTGTCATAATTGCCGCGCCAGAGGATCACGCCATCCGACGGCCTCACAAGAGAGATATCAAATGCCACGGAGGCAGGGGTTTCAACCCCGTAATCGGTCCCCACGCGTTCCTGCCAGCGGTATACGTGCCCGATCAGCACGGCATCGGCCTCAAAGGTGTTGCCCACCTGCCGTATCATCTCCATCGGATGGATGCCCAATTTTGTATCTGACTCCATGATGCTTTCGACCACCCCTTGGGCTTGTCCCGGCGGAATGAAATGCCGGTTCTTGTCCTGGATCAATCTCTCGAAAAGCTGACCGGTCAACCAGTCAACCACCTCTTCGGGAACCGGCCAGGACATGAAGGAGGTGCCCGTTATGGGATTTCGGACCAGCTCAGGCGCTTCTGCGTTGGTGATAGCGGCCCGGAATCCGACAACAACAACGGTCTGCATGGCCGACCCGGAGAGGGATTGAGAAGACAGGTTTAGACGCTTGTCGCTCTGGCAACCGGCAATGGCCAAGAGAGTGAACAGCGACAGGAGTGGCAACCCATATCGTAGGCAGGTGACACGAAGGTTCGTGGCCATCAAGTCCCCTTTCGCTACAGAACACCTTTGGTGGAAGGCAAATTCCCTCTCAGACGGGTTTCGATTCCAACGGCCTGATCCAGTGCCCTGCCGAAGGCCTTGAAGATGGCCTCTGAAACATGGTGAGGCTCGTCCCCTGACAAGAGATCAATATGGAGGGTCAGCCCTGCATGGGTTACGAGGGCCCGGAAAAATTCCTTGATGAGACCTGTGTCAAATGTACCTGTAGTGGTTTTCTCGAGACTTACCCGAAAGGCCAGCAACGGCCGGTTCGAAATATCGATGACTACCCTGGCCAGAACATCATCCATCGGAATGGTTGCTTCACCGTAACGCCGGATTCCTCGCTTATCACCCAATGATGTCTTGAGTGCCATCCCAAGGGTGATGCCCAGATCTTCCATGGTGTGGTGGTCGTCAATCTCCCTATCTCCCCTGGCCTTGAGTTCCATTTCCAGGAAACCGTGGGCCGACATCAGATCCAGCATGTGGTCCATGAAAGGAATTCCTGTATCCACCCTGGAAGGAGCGCCGCTATCAAGGTTAAGGCGCAGGAAAATTTCAGTTTCCTTTGTTTTTCTCTCTATTGTTGCTTCTCGATTCATCGGGAACCGCATCTTGACAAGGGGTATGGACTATGAGACCCGGCCGCAATTTCAACCATAAAAAAAGATGGTGGAGATGAGGGGATTCGAACCCCTGACCTGTACGTTGCGAACGTACCGCTCTCCCAACTGAGCTACACCCCCACATCACATGCCTTGCCGCGTCCCGAGCCGTCCAGAGGATTCGGTGGCGGTGGCGGATCAAACAATAACCTTTTTATTATATATATCGGATATGCAAAATCAATCTTTTTTTCTCATTAATTTCATTGGATGGACTTCGACAAAAAGCATCATCCCCATTATAAGAACTTCTCTCAAGATAACTCTGGAAAAGCTTAAGTCAAATTCACCTCTGTGGTCTTAAACCCTATGCCTGGACCCCTGTTGGGCGGGATTCCCGCTGGGCATCACAGGTTTCTTGTTCCCGGCGGGAGAAATAGATCCCACGACCGCCCGGAATACTCCTGGGCTTTGCGTCATGCCGTTTAATTGAGGCTATCCGTAAAGATGGTCCTCACTATATTTTCCAAATGAAAAAAGGACTCAGGCGATATCACCCAAGTCCTTGATATAACTGGCGCGCCCAGCAAGATTCGAACTTGCGACCTACGGATTCGTAGTTATAGAAGATGTTTCGTGATCTCAATAAGTTAAGGCATTTAGGGTGCTGGATTCCAACGGATGTTGACGGACTATCCGGGGATTCTGCACCCCCACTGCACCTTGGAGGATGTTTCCATATCGGCATAAAACTTTCAAAAAACTTTGCCAGAAAGTATAATAAAAAAGATGGGTTACATTATTTTTTCTATTGACAACTCGCTAAAGAAGTGTTAAAGTTCTTTTCAAGTCGCACAATTAAACCAATAATCTAACAATAACACTCTAAATCTAAAAATGAGCCTGCCAGAGCTCATTGGGTTTCCGAGACGCTGCGGCGAAAGGTAGTCTAAAGTCAGCGTGGGGCCACCTGGCACAATCGCTCCGTTTGTTGCGGGAGAGGTATTTCCTTCAACAGGCGGAGCGTTTTTTTTGGCCTAAACATTTTAACTCCAAAGAGCTGTTTTTCAAAGTAGTGTCTTTCGGGCTTAAGCTTTTTATTTGGGGAGGCAGACATGAAAGGGGTCACACCATTGCGCTTGCGGCTACTCGAAACGGGGGTCACGCAGAAAGAGTTATCCGAGCGGAGTAATATTCATCCGACGACAGTTTCCATGATTTGCAGTGGACGCTTAAATCCTGATGGCAATCAGCGGAGTTTGATTGCGAAGGCATTGCGAGTGAAAGAGATCGAGCTTTTTGAGGCGGCTTGACAAATGGAAAAGGCCCCTGATCTGGGCGGAACAGGGGCTACCCATGGCACGACAGATCGTGGACCTCAAAGGATTATCTCAAGCCCTGCCACTTACGGCTCACCAGGTCTATAAGCTGGTGCGGAATCCGGTTCACCCGCTCCCGCACCGCAAAGCCGGGAAACGCCTTCTATTCGATCTGGAACAGGTTTTCAAGTGGTTCGATGAGCTGCCGGGGGCAGGTGGGATGAGCGAGAAATAATTAATTTAACCGGGACAAGGCGTGGCTACCAAAAGTGACAAAGTGTGGATTTTAAGCCGCATGATTAAGGGTAAGGCTTTTAGAAGCTTATCGCGCTGGGCTCTCCTTACTCTCATGGACCTTTTCGACAAACGAGTATTTCAAGAGGTTAAGCGGTCGGGCCGGGCATCAGGTTGGATTATTAAGAATAACGGGGAAATCGTATACCCGTATTCTGAGGCCGAGCGTTGGGGGATCAGCCGGAAGCATTTTCGGGATGCTATCGACGAACTGATTGAGAAAGGTTTTTTGAAAATCAACCATCAGGGCGGCGGGGGGCACAAGGGCGATGTGACGACATACTTTCTACGAGACGAATGGGAGAATTATGGAACAAGCAAATTCAACCCCATTAACGGGCGCAAACCAGATAAACGCCTTTTCAAGGGGTGGGCTTCTCATTGGAATAACCCGGTGAAAAAAGCTGCACTACTCAAGAAACAAGAAGCTGCCCGGCTTAAGAAACAGAAAAATCGTAAGTGTTGATTTCGATACTCAAAAGGTACGTTCCGAGTGTTCATTTCGATACTAGAACTCGAAATTTGAGGGTAAAAACCGAGTATTAAAATCGATACTCAAAACCTGTGGAAAAACGAATCTAACAGGCTGAAACCTAAAAGAAAACAGGCGATATCTAAAAGGGGTAAAAACCGAGTATTAAAATCGATACCATCCTAAGGATAGCCACAGGGGTATGGGGATCCGGGGGATGGGGAACATGGTCTGAAGTTGGTCTATGAGGGCCATGCAGACTGCGGCGGCCCGATTTGGGTGTGCCCGGAGTCCCGGCCGGGCGGGTGAGGGTGGGTAAAAGTTGAGGCTTGAACATGGGACGTTTTGAAATCCAAAACACGACTTGGGACATCTGTCCTGGGTGCGGGTCCTACCGGGGCCAGTTACCATGACCCGGAGTGCAAAACTTTACAGCTGAAGGAGAACCGGCAACATGAGCGTGACCCATACGATCAAAACGAAGGACGGACACCGCAAAGTTTTATTGACCCCAGTGAAAGCGATCAGGCTCAAATGTCTCGAATGTTCAGCATGGTCAGAGAAAGAGGTCAGGGAGTGCCTTTGCATTGACTGCCCATGCTGGCCCTATCGGATGGGCCGAAGACCGGGGGATTGAAAAAATCATGGGGGCTATCTCAGGTTTTTTCACCAAGAAAATGAAATTAGAGCGTATCCCGGGATGTAATCAAGTGGGGTTCGGTAAACAATCCGCCAGGATTCAGACCATTTTATGGTGAGCATTCGGAAAATCATGAAAACAGGAAAGAAAAATGGAAACAGTCCACAAGGTCTTGAAAGTGTAGGAATTTACAACAGTAAGTTAACAGGTGTTAATGACATTGCAGAAATGCAATGGTTAGTGGTGACGGCCTCAATTATGGCCAGGCCAGGAGGTAAAAGCATATGACCCCCCAGCGCTGCGCTTCAGAGTTGGCAAAGATGTTGTCCCGGTTTGCCAAGGCTAAGGCTCTGCCTGAAAACTGGACCCCCAACGACTTTGTGAGCCTGGTTGCCGAGTACAAAAATCTTGTGGCCGAAATTAAAGAAGGCTCGGCCAAAGAAGAGGATTCTGTAAAAGGGGGACCCCTCTCGGCGGAGCAGGTCAAGGCATGGATTCGAAAACATGGGATACCGGGTGCCTATGAGTCCATGGTCGAAGGTGCAAAGGCAGCCGACGCAGCGGCCCGGAAGGGCCTGAAGGCTGACAAAAAACTTTGAGATAAAATGATCATCCCTGATTCACTCATAGAGCAAGGCATATCCTTAAATGACAAATACCTCGATCTCAGAGGTTTGAGTCAGTACGCATCATTGGGGGTAAGCACGATCAGGGATCACGTTAAGCGGGCTGGCTTACCTGCCTATAAGTTGGGGGGCAAGATCTTGATTCGTAAATCAGAGTTCGACAAGTGGATGCGGGACTATCGCCTGCACAAAGACAAGGACATCAACAGTCTTGTGGATAGCGTGATGGCTGACCTTAAAGACTGATACGGATATAATATCCGAAGGTCACTATGGATAAGTAGTTGTGAACACAATGGAAGGTGAAGCGGTGATAGAGTAGGGTGCAAGGAAGGTGCACATCAGATGTATAAACATGAGGACATGAAGGACATCACCACCATGGCGACATGGGGCACACACACATAGTCAAGGGCATGTGGCATACAATATCAACACCATGACCACCACACCACACCACTTGAGAGGACATCAAGGACAACACACACAAGGGCATTGGGCGGGGGCCATGCAGTGAGTGAAGGACATCATAACCAACACCAACACCACCAAGGACATGAGGACTAGGGACATGACACCCACACAACAACGAAGGACATCAATCATCAACAACAACCATGAGGACATGGGGACACCACGAGGGCAACACACAATGAGGACACACAGTGAGCCGGCGACAACGAAGGAATAAGTCGGGAGTCAGGATCAAACCCAGGGGGCGCGGGCGCCCCCCCACTGTGGCGTTACTCCGCACTGTCAATGTCAGGGCGTACTTTAGCAGGAAGTATCACACCCCCCCTGCTTCCATCTGCGGACGGGGGGGCGGTATAGCTGAAACTGGGTACTGACCATAATCCCGCCCGGAAAATTCTGCTTAAGGAGGATCGGAATTTGACATCTGAAGCATATCGGCAACAGGGCATTGTTGAAATGGCCCATGGCAAGGTTCGTGACAAAACAGGCCGGACGTATTACCCGAAAAAGGCAAGGAGCCCTTTACAGGCAGTCAAACTGTTTTGTCGTGAGTGCATGGGGCTGGACCGAACCAAACCAGGCAGGCTTGAGAACGTGGAGCTTGTGAGGGATTGTTGCGACCCAATGTGTCCGCTGTTCGACTTCAGGATGGGCAAGAATCCGTTTTTACGGAAGGCACTGACCGAGGGCCAGAAACAGGCGGTTGCGGAACGGCTGAATCTTGCCCGTGGAGCCCATAAGAGATGGGGCGCACAAAATTCTAACGCAGTCTAAGCGGTGGGGCCGTACATTGGGCGCCACAAATATAAACCCAAATCCCCACGGGGGAAATCAAACACACCAAAGATCTTGAAATTTTTTTGACGAAAGGAGAATAGGCGATGGACAAAGTTGAATTGGAAGAACGGATTAAAGTGCTTGAGGCCGCTTATGCAAAGAGAGCCAAACCGGACCCCGAGGCCGAGGCCCGGAAGCAGCAGGAGGCCGAGGATGAGCGAAACGTGAAGGACATGCTTGCCTTGGCTGATGGGACTGATGAGGAACGACGCGACGTGTGGCGAGGCCATGAGGCCGCGAAACTTTCGCCGCAAGATGCGAAGTCAGCCTTCAAACAGGACCTCGAAGACGAGGCCTGGGCGTCCGACATGGCAGGTCATGCCCGGACGCGGGGAGGTCGATAATGCGAACTGCGAGCGAAATTCAAAGCGATATCGAAAATCTGACTTCCCAGATAAAAAGTGTGGAAGATGAGATTGCCGAGAAGAGGGCATCCTTGACCGAACAAAAATCAACCAACGCGAAATTGTTTGCCGCGAATGTCTCGAAGGCAAGGCGCCCGGTGAGCCTCCAAACGCAAATCGAGAAGATCAGGTCGGCGGAAATCGAACTTGGTCAGCTTTCGGCGGCGCTCGATATTTTGCGCGGACAGCTGTCAGAGCTGGAAACAGAGCATCATGTGGCGAGCCTCAAGACGGATCTGGACACGTATTGGCCATGCAGTGAGACGTACCTTGGTAAGGCGGCCGAGATCCTCGCTGAAATCCAGGCGATTGTTTCCTCAATGGACCGGATCACACGGGGCATCAAGGATTTTACGAAACTTCAGGATCCTCTTGTAATCTTGCAACGGGTTTTTTCAAAAATCGAAGATCCGCAGCAATGGGAGATGTTGGGCTTTTCCTTAAATGGCGAGGTTCCCCGATATCGATTTTTTAATGACCTCATGGCTGCTGAGCGAAAAATCAAAAACCTGCCACGACTTCTGGGAAAATATTCCGATTTGTGGCAGCGCATCGAGCTTGGCGGCCCAAATGTTGCGAGCAAGTTTCGATACTTGTCCGATATGATTCCACAAGAAGGCGCCGGCGCTGTGCGCGAGAGACAAGCAGGCCCCACAACCAAACTCACACGGGGGCGCTCGGACATCGAAAAACATCCGGAGAGATACAGCCCCGCGGATCTGGCAAAGGTCGGACTTAAAGCGAAGAAAACGCCCCCTCCGCCAGGGCAGGTTGTGAACATGGCGTAAAAACGAACACATGGCGAACCGCCCCGCTTCAGGGGCCACCTCCAGGAGGGCGGGGAACTCTGCCCCCGCCCTCCACCCCCAAATGATGAGACGGATCCATTGTGTACATTACTCCAAGTGTTTATTGAGGGCCTGCCAGAAGAAACGCGGGGCTTTCGATTGTGAAGGTTGCGACAAATATAGGCCTGAGATCCTAAGGCCAGGCGAACTTTATGAAGAGGCCTTGAACGCTGCCGAGCTGCTTTACCAAGTCTTTAGAAACCAGCATTGAAAAGTTCTTAGGGAGGCAAATCTATTATGGAAGAAGAAACGATGACCCTTAACAACTATGGCCTGTACGTTAATCCGGATGAACTCAAGAAACGCTCAAAAATTACAATATGGGGGCAGATGGTTATGAAAGACCGCACTATCGGCCCTTGGGTGCCAATTCTTGACATTCCAATCGACATGAAACTGATCAAGCAGAAGACGGCCCTAATCGGGACGTATATTTCTCTCGAAGTCGCTCTATAGGCGGACATAGTACATCTGCTTTTTGGTAAACGTCACAACCGTATCGCTGTTGATGTTCACATCTGTATCGAGAGGGGATAAATGTGTCATCCACAATAATCCCATTCAATCGGATGGTAACATCCTTTTCAAGGAGTTCACAGGAGACTATTTCTGATTTTTCTTTCTGCATGACAGATCCTTTCGGTAAGGTTGAGGAATGATTTCCAGGAATACATGTTAGGCGCAGTATCAGTCAAGGACATTTTAAAAAGTGATTCAGGCTCAAGAAATGTGACATCCAAGAACATTGAAAAGTGACATCCCAGCACATTACGGCCTGAAAAGTGAGTGACAAGAACATTAGTTATTTCGATAACATGAAGGTATTTTTTAACTTGACATATCCGAAAAAATACAGTTGACTTCCCATGAAAGGTGGGATAATGTGAAATCTCCTAAAACTTCATCCGTGAGGCCAGACGATAAATGGTCATTTTTATTGGTAGAGGACTTGTATCTATCCCGAAGTGGCGAGTATCCGCGAGGACTCGGCGGCTTGATGAAGGCCGTAGGACCACTTCGGGATTTCTATTGAAGGGAGGACAACATCATGGGAAAGGTCGTGGGGATTTCAGGAGGTGGAGCCATGGAAGACAAGCAAGTGGAAAGGGATGTCACATTCGATCAGAGCGAAAAAGGCAGGATCATTGGGAACGACGAGGATTTGTACCATACACTGGGAGATCTGGCAGACTACATGAAGCTTGTCTCCGAACTGGCCGGGGAGGTAAGGACGGATCATGATCAGGCTCGTTTAGATGCTATCGGACTCATGGCGGACAAGGCTTATGAAGATCTGGCAAACGGGATGGTTTACGTGTCGGAAAAAAGCGAGGCCTTCGCATAACCAGGCCCCGGGCGGGTTCCGGACCTGCCCGGGGTGCAAGACAGGTAAAAATTTTTATACTGTTCTGGATCGAAAGGAAAAGTTGGACCATGATCAAACTCTTAAACGATCAACCCAATACCCGGGCGCCATGGAGCTGGACGGCTACAAATGAGGCGCGTGGAGAGGATATCAAGAAGACCATCGAGACCTATCGGAAATGGTGGCCGTTGACCGAACGAATGGTCTACTACCGGCTTATCTCTTCTGGATTTGTATCGGGGGATCACTGGTATAAATACGGGAATCGTAAGCAGGGAAAGGTTGATGTTTACAAGACGATCATTCGGACTTTAAAGTGGTTGAGGATTCACGATAAGGTACCATGGCAAGCCATAACCGACGAACATCGGATTGTTACATCTAAGTTGGGGTTTGAGTCATACGAACAGTTTATCAATCAAGAGCTTCGACTTTTTATGAGGGGTTACCGAAAATGTGTGGCGGCAAAGCAGGAGTATTACCTCGAGGTATGGATTGAAAAGGCTGCGCTGTTTCACATGGTGAAACCCATCGTGGACCGTTTTTGCCGGCGGACGGTAGTATGCAAGGGATATAGCAGTCTGTCCTTCCAGGCGGACTTCTACAATCGGGCAAGCGAGGCTTTGATGAGGAGTCAAAAGCCTATTATTCTGTATTTCGGGGATTGGGATCCGTCAGGGTGTGACATGCCCTATTCGATAATGAAAACGCTGGAAGACGAGCTGGAGTTGAGCGGAGTTGAAATCTACAGATGCGGCATAAACCCGGAACACTTTCCGCACTTACAGGCAGAGCCCGTCCCTGTAAAAGATACGGACAGTCGGGCAAAAAAATTCATCCAAGAGCATGGCGCAACAGCATACGAACTGGACGCCTTCCATCCAGAGGAGTTACAGTCGCTTGTGCGAAAGAGTTTAGAGGCCTTTACGGACATGGAACAGGTGGAATCAGATTTACAAGAGGAAGAAGAGGACAAGGATTTTTTGAAGGATCTGCGATTCGATGTGATTTCATTCATCCAAGAAAGGTTGGGGGTTTGAACGATGCAGAACAGTGCAAGCTGGTTGTACTGTACGTGCATGGAACGGGCCGGCCATACCATGGCATAGGCCAGGAAACCTCAAGCGTGAAAAAGGAGGACACACCATGAATCTGAAACCTATTATTATCGGGCTGACATTGGCACTGGCAATTCCTGCCACATCATTTGCGGCCATGCACTGCGGCGGGGGATGGATCCATGTGGGGGATTCTGCCGGGAAAATCCTGAAGAGATGCGGGAAGCCCCATTACAAGACGACAACAAAGATAGGTTTGTCTTCCCATGAGGAGGTCTGGTATTACGAGTTCAGCGGGAAGCTGCCCCACACTGTGACCATCCGAGACGGGAAGGTGATTAAGATCGAGGTGGATTGACTCCCATCTGAGTCAATGAAAAAAATGCATCCCCTATCATTTTATTGTTGACATTATATATATTATGAATATAATACTTGTAACACTATATGAAAGGGGTGAGTTCAGTGACAAAGTACATGATTGAGTTTCCCTCAGACTTGCACAAGGCGGCAAAGCTGAGGGCTGTTGAAGAGGGCATCACTTTAAAAGAGCTTATCATCAAGGCAGTGATGGAATATCTCAAAAAAGGGGGGTGATGCATTGATGAAGATTGAGTGCCCAAAGTGCGGGGCTGTTTACAAAATAGATCCTTCAAAGGTTCCTGATAAAGGGGCCTATGGTAGATGTTCAAAATGTAACACACGATTTTTTTTGAAAAAAAAGGAGAACGATGAAAATCAAAAGATTTGTCCATTTTGTGCGGAGACTATCAAAAAAGAAGCGATCGTCTGCCGGTATTGTGGAAGGGAATTGCTTGCTGATAAAAAGGAACTCCAAGAAAAGCCAGGAACCGGAGCTGATAATAAAGTCAGAACAACTAAGCGGATGGGTTGTCCAAATTGTGGGAGCACCAATATAGAAAAAATTTCTCTGAAGAATAAAGTTGGGTCAGGAGCTCTCTTTGGCGTTTTCGCTATTGGTCATATAGCGAAAACTTTCAAATGTAAAAATTGTGGATATAAATGGTGAACACATCTTCTGGCTGGAGAAAGGGGGTGCATAACATGGGGGTTGTCGTTCGGCAGAAAAAGAAGGGCCGAGGCGAACCATGGTGGATCTTCATCGCCCATAACGGGAAACGGACATCCCGGAGGGTAGGCGACAAGACCGCGGCCGAGAAAGTGGCAACTGAGATCCGGGCAAGGTTGCAGTTGGGGGATTTTGACCTTGATCGGAAAGAAGAAAAGACCATGCCCTTGTTCAAGGATTATGCCGAGGGGTTCATGGAGACCTACTCCGCTATGAACCATAAACCGTCAACAAGGGATTCCTATCGATCGGCATTGGATCTGCATCTTATCCCTGCCTTTGGGGAGATGGAAATCGACAAGATCACCAGAAAGGACATCAAGGCTTTTATCAATACCAAACGACAGGGAGGGCTTTCTTCTGCCAGTGTAAGGAACCTGAAGGCTTACTTGAGCGCGATCTTGGGAGAGGCCCTTGATGATGAACTGATCCCGTTCAACCCTGCGGCCGGCACCGGGAAATTGATCCAGAAAGACGACAAACCTGAAATTCGACCTCTTACCTGGGAAGAAACAAAGAAATTTGAAAATGCTGTCCAAGAACACTTCCCGCGATACTATCCATTCTTCCTCACAGGATTACGCACCGGAATGCGTTTAGGCGAGCTTGTGGCACTGAAACCCGGGGATTTGGATTTTAACGGAGGATTCATTGAGGTCAGAAGGAGCTTCACAAAGGGGCGTATGGGAAGACCAAAAAACGGCACATCCCGGAAGGTGGACATGAGCCAGCAGCTCCAGGAGGTCCTGAAAAAGCATCTGACCGACCGGAAGAAAGACACCCTAAAAAACGGATGGAAGGAACCTCCGGAGTTTCTGTTCTACAACGAGATCGGCGGTATGATCGACGGAAACAACCTCCGGCGCCGGACGTTCACCAAGGCCCTGGAAAAGGCAGAGCTGAGGCATATCAGGATGCACGATTTGAGACACACATATGCATCTTTGAGGATCAGCAAGGGCGATAACATCCAGGATGTGAGCAAGCAGCTGGGCCACGCAACCGTTGGCTTTACGTTGGCCGTCTATTCCCATTGGCTACCAGGACAGGCCAAAAACCAGGTTGACGAACTGGATTGTGTAGAGGCACCCACTTGCACCCCAGCTGCACCCTCCACCGAAAATGACAAAGAAAAAGGGGCAGCTTTATAAGCTAACCCCTTAATATAACTGGCGCGCCCAGCAAGATTCGAACTTGCGACCTACGGATTCGTAGTCCGTCACTCTATCCAACTGAGCTATGGGCGCAGAAGAGACAAATGTAGCTATACCAGAATCAGGATCGTGTGGCAAGACGGGATTTTATTTCGGAGGGGATTTTCAAGTATATCTTTCGACCACCCTCTCGAGGATGTCGGTGGTCGAAAATCCGGTCGCAAAAGGGATGCGTTTCACCTCGCCCCCTCCTTCCTTTACCACCTCGGCACCAATGATCTTGTCCTCGGCCCAGTCCCCCCCCTTGACAAGGGTGTCGGGAAGCAGGTCCTGGATTACCCGGAGCGGATTGTCTTCCTCGAAGATCAGGACCAGATCCACCGATTCCAGAGCGGCTACCAACTCGGCCCTGGCTGCTTGTTCAAGGATCGGCCGCTTCGGCCCTTTGATCATGCGTACAGATTCATCGCTGTTGATGGCAACGACGAGAAAGTCACCCAATTCTCTGGCCGCAGAGAGATACCGGGTATGGCCGGGATGAAGGATGTCAAAGCAGCCGTTGGTGAACACCACCTGCTTTCCCGACATCTTCATGCGGGAGCATTCGTTTTTTGCCTCGGCAAGGGTCTTTATTTTGGTAAGGTACACATCGCACCATCCTGTGACACATGAAAATTTAAACTGAAAATGAGATTTCAAGGCCATGAAGTGCCATTTGCGGTTGATGTCATCGCAGGTACACTGGCGCTCGAAACCTGAACCCCCTGTGACAAAAAACCTCCCCAACACCCCGACCTCGCCTGTCTACCTCCCCGCCCGCGCAAGGCTGAGACCGAAGACCTTTTCCGCGCCCCCCCTCCTGAGTATCCGGGCGCATTCGTTGAGGGTGTTTCCTGTGGTGACCACGTCATCCACCAGGAGGATGAATTTCCCTTTGACCGCGTCTGTGTTTGTCAGTTCAAAGGCCCCTCGAACATTTTGCAATCTCTCTTTTTTGGCCAGGCCGGCCTGGGGCGGCGTATATCTTACCCTTCTCAAAGAGAGAAAGTCCAGATCGATGTGAAGGGCCCGGGACACGTGCCTTGCCAGAAGGAGGCTCTGATTGAATCCCCTTTCCCGAAGCCTCTTGGGATGCAGTGGAACGGGAATAATTAGAACACTCCCTGATCGGTCAAACCGGTCTTCCGCAAACCGGACCAGGAGAGGGCCAAAGGCGTCGGCCAGGAAGCTTTTTGAACCGTATTTGAAACGATGGATTCCCTCCAAAATCGCTCCCTCGTAACGGTACGGGGCCCAGGCGGCCTCATAAGCCGGCCTGTTTCTCAGACAGTCCTCACAGAGATGATCCTCAATTACCTCTGAAGAAAAGGGCTGTCCGCATATAGGACATAAGGGCGAGGCAATACAACTAACATCGGCTGTGCAGCCCGGGCAGAAGAATGAGGAATGGGTCTCTCTTGAAAGTGGGCCCTTCCAGAGAAAGCGATCGCAGACGGCGCATCTCGGGGGGTAAATGATATCGGCGAACAATTCCAAAAGGTTCATGAAGTCTTGGTACGCGCTACAGGTTTGTCCTGGATGGCGGCCTGGGATTCCCGGACAAATTCCTCAAATGAACTCTCCCGATCAATCCCCCGGCAGGCCAGCTTTGCCATTTCCCAGGTTTCCCGATCCTTGACATTTGCAGGGTAATAGGGCCACAAGGCGCAACGGGCCGGTTTGACAGGATGTATCCGGCACCCTTTTCCCTTTTCGTAAAAGATGCAGAAATTGTCTTCCCCGGTCGTCAAATATGTGCGGCAGTTTCTCTCTTCACAGAACCGGTCCAGGAAGTCCGGCGTACGGATGCCAAGGAATCGGGAGATCCTCTCTTTCTCATTTTTATCAAGAAAGATGCCCCCTTCGCCGTAGCA
The DNA here is from genome assembly GCA_021737785.1 of Deltaproteobacteria bacterium. Lineage (NCBI taxonomy): Bacteria > Pseudomonadati > Myxococcota > Myxococcia > Deltaproteobacteria bacterium. The sequence goes on along the minus strand of JAIPDI010000003.1, from coordinate 54,043 downwards.
ACAGTCTCCGCACATCTTGCAGTCAAATGTCGTCATGAGGAAAACACCTGGCAGTGCCTGAACGAAAACCCGGTTCAGGCACAATTGAATATTGAAGAATTGAATATTGAAAATTGATGGAATAAATTCAGGCTTAACAAAACGGATTCTCACAATTGACTGTTTCTTGATTTCCGGGTTTCCGTTCAGACACCAAATAAGCCGCTTATCCACTGTTCAGCCGCGCTGTCCCGGACTACCGGGTGGAAGGAGGGTAAAATGGTTCAGCGTTTAGGGTCGGTTCATTGCCTTGCGTCCTCCTTTTGCTCCCTGACTTTCCCATTATAGCACAAAGGAAGACGCGTGCAACCTGAACAACGGCGGAACCGGATTATTCAGCAGAACCTCGAGATCTTGAAATCGATTCAATCCATGTGTTATAAACCATCAAAGCGTATCATAAACAGTCCTGTGACACCAGCAAGAAGGAGGGCATAAAGATGGCAAGAGATCCTGGAATCGGCAAAAAAGTAGTGGGAACCATTACAGGCGTGCGAGGTCAGTGCGATGCCGGCCATCAGGTTGGGGACACATTCGAGATCAGTTGTCATAATCCGGGCGGTTTATGCGGGTTTTTTTATCATGATATCTTTCCCAGTCTTTCCACCTTTCAATTCGGCGGGAATCTGCCGTGGTGGGAGGGTGATGCGATTGAGCTGCAATGCCCCGACAGCCATAACCTCGTATCCATAAGATTGGAGAGATTCGACCGGACACCCAGCTCGACATAGCCGAAGCCCAAGAGTCATGGCGTAAGGACCCTCGAATCTTCCGAACTGTCGCACGGGATCAGGGGCCTGTGAGAACGACAACCAAAACGAACGTTCTGAAAAGGTGGGACGGATTATCAACCTATCAGCTTCTCCAGATCCCAGTCCACGAGGAGCCGCAGCCTGATGTCGTCATCCTTTCTTCTGTAGATGAGATGTCCGTTTTCGATGCCGTACAGGAAGAGGTCCCGGGTGGCCGCCACATCGCGGCAACAGTATTCGGTCAACTTTTTCATCTCCCCCTGCCGGAACCATTCCACGGCCTGCAGGCCGTCGGCCGTCTTTCCCTGCTTCAAGGTCTCCGTGGCCAGGTGGTCGAGCCCGAGTCGGAATCCGAGCCGGCGGTAGACATCCTCCAGAATGTCAAAGGTGGGGAGTCGGGACAATTTCTGCTCAGAATAGGCCCCCAGGACCCGGTAATCGAATTGTTTGATATTGAATCCGATGATCAGATCGCCCTTCCTCAAATAAGCGAGCAGATCGTCGATTCTGTCTTCTTCGAATATCAAGAAGTCGTCTTGAATGCTGTCAAAGAGGACCGCCACCGAGATCCGCATGAGGTGGCAGTTCTGCCAGCCTCCCACCTCCTTGGCGATCTTCTGGGTCTCGAGGTCCAGATAGAGGATCCTGGGGCCGCTGGTTTCTTCAGTAAGGATCGCCGGGCCCGGAAACGGCTCCACCGGGACCTGATCGTCCTCGGCCGACATATCGCTCAAGGGAATATGCCCCAACAGCCCTTCAAGGATCAGTTGCGCTGCCCCCTTGTCCAGGGGCTTATTGCCCGAACCGCATTTGGGGGAATGGATGCAGGAGGGGCAGCCCTCTTCGCATGGACATTCTTTGATGATCTCCCAGGTTTTTTCGAGGAGTTCCAGTATGGCGTCGAACCCTCGCTGGGCCAGGCCCACGCCCCCGGGATAGGCGTCATAGATGAAGATGGCGCTCTTGCCCACCTGGGGGTGATGGGGATAGCATATGCCTCCCACATCGTTTCGGTCGCAGAGGGCGAAGAGGGGGAAAATGCCGATCGCCGCGTGTTCGATGGCGTGGATTCCCCCCATAAAATGGAGCCCTTTCCCCTCTATGAACCGCTTCATCACCGGCTCGATCTCAATCCAGAAACCGATGGTTTCAAAGACCTGGGGAGGGAGGTCCAGGTCGAAGACCCCGATCAGGCCCTGGCCCGGCAGTGCCCGCTTTTCATAACCGGTAATCACCTCGGTGACCCGAAGCCTCCCCTCCCGCACCAGGAACTGTCTTCGGGGCCTGCTGCGGTTGACCTCAATAATTTCGGTCTCCTTTTCACTGCGGGTGCGGGTGAAATATTTTTGGTGAGAGTGGTGGACGACGATATCCTTCTTGTCAAGGAGGAGCCGGTCCACTGTATATGCCCGGGCCCGGTGAAGGTAGATGGCCCCGGGATGACATTCCTTGAAGGCCCGAATGCCGTCGACGGTCCCGATGGCCTCTCCGGTCGCTGCATCAAAAATGGTATAGGTATCTCCTGAGGAGCGGATATTGACTGACAGTGCCGGGTTCCGCCTGGCCGGAAACCATGCGGGTTCCCCCTCGGCCGTTCGGTTCAAGTGCCCCTCTCTCTCCAGTTTCTCGAGGTGGCCCATCAGGTCCTTGGGCCAGAAGACTTTGTCCGCGAGGGTGAGGGGGATCTCTGCTGCAGCACAGGGGAGATGGGCGTCCACCACGTAAGAATTGTCGGGGTCCAGCACAGCGGCCTCAAAAGATCTTTCAAAGAAGTCCTCCGGATGCTTCATGAAGTATTGATCCAATGCATCAGGCTTTCCCACCAGGATAATGGCGGATTCCCGTCCCGAGCGTCCCACCCGCCCCCCCCGCTGCCAGGTATTGATGATGGTCCCGGGATACCCTACCAACAGACAGATATCCAGGTTACCGATATCGATTCCCATCTCCAGGGCACTGGTGGAAATGACACCCAGGAGGCTGCCGTCTGCCAGGCGTTGTTCAATGTGGCGCCTTTCTCCGGCCATGAAACCGGCGCGGTATGAACTGATCTTGTTCCTCAGTTCAGGAGCCAACTGGGAGACCCAGAGATGGATCAATTCCGTCACTTTCCTTGCCTGGGTAAAGACAATGGTCCGGAATCCGTTACGGAGACAATCGGCAAATAGCCTGGCCGAATGGTAATTGGGACTTTCTTCGGGATTGAGGAAGAGGAAATGCTGGCCTGACCTTGGACTCCCTGAGGAGCAGACCACCTCGAGCTCCTCTTCGATCAATCTTTCGCCAAAGTTCTTCGGGTTGCTGATGGTGGCGGATAGGAGGACAAAACGCGGAGACGAGCCATAATGGCGACACAGTCGCTTCAACCTCCGGATGACCTGGTTGAGGTGGGAGCCGAAGATACCCCGGTAGGTGTGGACCTCGTCCAGTATTACAAATGAGAGGTTCCTGAGAAGCGGTTCCCAGTTCTGATGAAAGGCCAGAATGCCGCGGTGGAGCATATCGGGATTGGTGAAAAGGATATCCGGCATCTTTTCCCGGATCTTCTTTCGGTGGTAAGGGGTGGTGTCTCCATCGTAAATATGGGCAGAGATCTTTCTGCTGTGAATCCCCTTTAGCCACAAAGAGAGGTTTTTCATCTGGTCCTGTGCGAGCGCCTTAAGGGGAAAAATATATAGGGCCTTGGCATTCCCATTCTTTAAAACTTCCTCAATGACCCCGAGGTTGTAGATCAGGCTCTTGCCGCTGGCTGTTTCCGTGGCCACCAGGAGATTCGATCCTCTTTTCAGGTGATGGATGGCCTCTGCCTGGTGACGATACAGACTGTCCAGACCCAGTCGTTTCATGACCGCAAGGATCTCGTGGTGGATTTCCGGCCCGGGAGCGAACTCAGGCTTTCGGGGAGGGAGGTACCGGTGGTACACCACGGCGCCCTGAAAATCCGGATGGGCTTTCAGCCTGCTGATATATTGGGAGAGGGTCACTGTGAGCGGCTATTCGGCATTTGTATTGAGAGTCTTCCAGAATTTCTTCCGGAGGGTCTCTGAGATCTCTTGCTCGCCTGGCCCGGCATGGGACCCTGATTTCTTTCGAACCTCTTCATGTGCAGCCTTCAGTATATCACTCATAAAGGTGTCGTTTTCGTCGCTCCACGCACTCCAGCCGTCGATGCCGATATATTCGTTATAGGACGTTGTGTAATAGGGGTCGTAAATCCGGACGCCCCGCTTCGCATCAAATTCGTAGCTGACGAATTTTCCGTCAAAAAGCTCAAAATCCTCATCACCCAGCCCCAGTTTCTTTAAAAGGGGCTTGTGCGCTTCTTTTACTTCCATCATTGACTCCTTGTGCCGGCGCCGCCTTCATCCAAGTGGTTAATGAGGCCAAAAGGACTTGAAGGACCCAAAGGGATCCACGATACGGAATCAACCATCAATCCTGGACTCCCAGGCGCTTTTTTGTCGATTCCAGTTTATGCTGGGCCTCCTCCCATTGAAGGAGCCGCTCGTCCAGTTCGTGGCGGATGTCGCGGTATTCGGCAAGGAGGGGCACGCTGACGTCCTTATCTGCAAAGATATCGGGATCTGCCAGCATTTTTTCCACCTGTTGTTGTCTGGCTTCAAGAGCGGCGATGCGTTCTTCCTCCCGTTCGAGCCGTTTCTGAATCGGGGTTAGTGCGTCATGGATGATCTGCCGTTTTTTTGCCTCTTGCCTTTTTTCGTTTTTGCGATCCCGTTTGCCCGTACCTGGAATCTCCACTGTTCTATCTACGGTCTTCACGCCTTCGGGGATGGATTGTTTTCTGAGGCGTTCTGCCTTCTGCCCCGGGGCGCCGTCCACCTTACGGAGGTGGTCATAATACTCCTCCAGACGACCCGGATAATCCGTTATCCCACGGCCCTGGATGTCCCAGATCTTCGTGGCCAGACTGTTGACAAAGGACTGGTTGTGAGAGACGAACAGGAGTGTCCCGTCATATCTTTTCAAGGCATGGATCAGCGTCTCCGACGATTCGATATCCAGATGATTGGTGGGTTCATCCATCAACATGAAATTGCCCGGTTTTACAAGGAGCTTTGCAAGAGAGACCCTGGCCCTTTCCCCTCCTGAAAGGACACCGATCGGCTTGTCCACATCGTTTCCTGAAAAGAGGAAGGCGCCGCAAACCGACCGGACATAACCGATCGTGGCGTGGGGAACGATCTGATAGACTTCTTCTATGACCGTGTTCCGGGGATTGAGCCAATCCGAGTGGTGCTGGGCAAAATAAGCAAGACTGACCTCATGGCCCAATGCGATCCTCCCCCGGTCCGGTTCCAGTTCGCCGGCCACTAACCGCAGCAGAGTGGTTTTGCCGCAACCGTTGGGACCGATAATGGCAATCCTTTCTCCGCGCAGAACCTTCAGGTCCAGGGCGTCATAGAGGATATTGTCGCCAAAGTGTTTTGATACGTTTTCAAAAGATGCCACCTCTCTCCCGCTCCGGGCCACTTCAGGGAAGGAGAAATGAATGGTTTTTTCTTTTCGGCGGGTTTCCACCAGTTCCATCTTTCTAACCAATTTGATCTTGCTTTGCGCCTGTCTCGCCTTTGTTGCCTTTGAACGGAAGCGTTCAATAAACTTCTCGGCGTCCCGTATCTTCTGCTCCTGATTCTTGGCCCTTGCTTCCAGGGACCGGATCTCTTCCTGTCGGGCCTTGAGATAAAAATCATAATTGCCGTTATATGATCTCATCCCTTCGGTTTCAAAAGAGACCACACGGTTAACTTGTCGATTGAGGAACTCCCTGTCGTGGGAGACAAGGACCAAAGCTCCCTTGAAACCCTGCAGAAATCCCTCCAGCCACTTGACGGACGGCATATCCAGGTGATTGGTGGGTTCGTCCAAAAGGAGCAGATCCGGTTTTTGATACAGGAGGGCGGACAAGGCGGCTCTCATCTTCCATCCGCCGCTCAGTGAGGAAACAGATCGGGTGAAGTCTTTGGTCTCAAACCCCAACCCCAGAAGGATCTTCTCTGCTTCGTGCCTCGGAAATGTCTGCTCTAACAGACTCATATCGTGATGGATTTCAGCGATCTGTCTCCCCAGACGGGCCTGTTCCGCCGCATCATGCCGGGTCTTCAGGGCGCGGTTCGCCGAGTTGAGGGCGTTTTCGAGATCAGTCCGTCCCGGAATGGCATTGAGAACGGCATCGAGAAGAGGCCCTGACGCGGATTCATGAACATCCTGCGGCAGGTAGCCGATCCGGGTTCGCCGTGCGATTTTAACCTCTCCATCGTCAGGAGAGATCTCTCCTGTGATGATCCTGAGCAGGCTGGTCTTGCCCAATCCGTTGCGGCCCACCAGGCCGATCCTGTCGCCCGGTTCCACCTGAAATCCGATGTCGTGAAAAATCTCCCTTTCGGAAAAGGTAAGGGAGACCCTGATGAGGGTAATGAGACTCATGGGTATAAAAGGCTCCTTTTATGCTGCCGCATATATATAATGGTTTGGTAAGGGTTTTCAAGCTCCAACTGTGCGCTTGTTGTATTTGGGCGGATATGATAGGTTAAAAGGGACAAGACATGAGGTGGAGCAGGAGGCTCGGGGATCGTGACTGCCGGTCATCGATCCGAGGTGAATTTTAAGAAGGAGATGTGCGTCATGGAAACCGTCAGAAGCACCTTGTGGGAGATCGTAGGGCGAATGTCCGATACGTATAAGGATCGAGATGCCCTTATTCACGCGGAAAGAGGGGTGCGGTTTAATTATGCCCTTCTATCGTGGGAAGTGGAGCGGACGGCAAAGGGGCTCGTTCGTTTGGGAATCCAGACCGGAGATCGGGTGGCGCTATGGGCACCCAATGTCCCGGAGTGGTTGATATCCATGCTGGCGCTCAGCAGACTGGGGGCTGTGACGGTTCCCGTGGCCCCGGGTGCCGGGCGGGATGAGCTGAAATTCATCCTCCAGCAGTCCGAATGCAATGGAATTATTGTCTCAAAGGCCTTGGAGGACGAAGAATGCCTGGATGCGGTCTTCTACGCAAGGGATGTGGTCGAATCCCTTGAAAATGTGGTGGTGATCGCGGATGAGACCTTTCCGATGACGGTCCCATGGACCGAATTGACCGCAATGGGAGAAGATGAGGATGCGTTGAAACTGGCAGTGATGGAAAAGGCGATCACGCCCGAGGACCCTGTAGCGATCATGTACACATCGGGAACCACGGGCACGCCGAAAGGAGTGGTCCTGGATCACCTGGGACTGATCAACAAGTCCATTGCCTCCACCAAGCGCCAGGGGATCGGCCATGAGGACCGGATGTGTCTTTTTTTCCCTCTGTTCCATATGTTTGGGAATACCTGTATCGCACTTGCCGGCCTCATCAGGGGGGCCGCATTGATCATCCCCTGCGATGTATTTGACCCTTCCAAGGTACTCAAGGCCATTCACAAGGAACAGTGTACGGCGATATATGGTTCCCCGTCCATGCTGATCGCCCTCGTGGATCATCCCGAATTTCGCAATAAGTGGTGGAATTCGGTGAAAAAAGGGACGATCGGCGGTGCTCCCTGTCCCATGGAATTGATGAAGCGGCTCGTAGATGAGATTGGGGTTTCGCATGTCACAGTAGCGTATGGGATTACAGAGGCGTCTTCGTGGATCACCATGACCCGCCCGGATGATCCCATCGAGTTAAGGGTAGGGACCATCGGGACCTCGCTTCCCTGCAATGAAGTCAAGATCGTTGACCCGGCTACCGGGGAAGATCTCCCGCCCGGGACCCAGGGGGAGCTGTGTACGAGAGGCTTTCTGATGAAGGAATACTACAGAATGCCGGGTGCCACCGCCTCGGCCGTTGACCGGGATGGATGGTTTCATACCGGGGATCTTGGGAAGATGGATGATGCCGGCTATTTCAGGATCACCGGCCGGCTGAAAGATGTGATCGTCAGGGACGGCGTGGAGATCCATCCGGTTGAGGTGGAAGAGTGCATTTACCGGCACCCGGATGTGTCGGAGGTCCAGGTCTTCGGTTTTCCCCACCCGGAAAGGGGACAGGAGGTGGCGGCATGGTTAAAGTTGAAAGAAGGATCCCATGTGTCCGGGATTGCTCTGGCCGCATATGCAAAGGATTATCTGGACGAAGCCCTGTTGCCGCACTATTTCAAGATCGTCTCCGGATTCCCCATGACCAAGAGCGGCAAGGTGCAGAAATACAAGCTTGCTGAAATGGCGGTCGCGGAATACCTTGCTGGGGAAGAAATCCGGGAGAGGGAAGGAAGTCCCGGCGTGAAGCAGGTTGTATATTCCGGCAGCGCCCCCGGGGTATTGGGTCCCTACAGCCAGGCAATCCGGGCGGGAGACTATCTCTTTACATCAGGGCAAGTGGGGGTTGATCCGGTCCTTGGCCGGCTGGTGGAGGGAGGAATTGAAGCTCAGACCCGTCAGGTCATGGAGAATCTGAAGGCTGTGCTGAAGGCCGGGGGGGCCGATTTCTCAAGGGTGATAAAGGCGACCGTGTACCTGGCCGATATAAACGACTTTTCAGCGTTTAACAAGGTGTATGGGACCTATTTTTTGTCGGATCCGCCCGCACGGAGCGCATTTCAAGTGGCGGCCCTCCCTTTAGGCGCGGCCGTGGAGATTGAAATGGTCGCCATTGCCGGCTAAACCGTTGCCAGCTTCCTGTGTTCCTGCATGATGCATTTGTCCATGATCACCTGGATGCCTGTTCCCCTGGCCTTTTGAGCTGCAGCATTGTGCACAACCCCCACCTGCATCCAGATGACGCGAACCCTTTTGTCAATGGCCTGATCCACCAGCGGCGGGACTCGGGTCGGATTCAAAAAAAGATTGACCATATCCACCTGAAACGGGATGTCCGCCACAGACCTGTAGCACGTTTTGCCAAGTATCTCTCTCTGGCCCGGATTAACGGGGACAACCTCGAAACCCTCCTGTATCAGGTAGCGGGCCACCCGGTTGCTGTCTCTTGCTTCCTTTGGAGAAAGCCCCACCACGGCGATGGTCCTGCATCGGTCGAGGATTTCTTTTATCTCTTTGGAAGGGGGATTGCCGTCAGGCAGTTCGCACGAGATCTTCTGCATGATGACAGGACCTACTTGAGCAGATTCTTGACTGTGTCTGCCTTTTTTTTTGCATTCATGACCTTCTGGACGCCTGGCACCTGTTCCAGGACCTTGTTGGCCACCTGGGCCTCCAAAGAGGGAGGAGGTTCCTCGATGCTCCTGTTATGCTCCTGCGCATCCTTGTTGGCGGCCTTGTCCGAGCTCAATTCCTTCTTAACATTCTTGAGTTCCCGGATAGCCCCCCCCAACCCTTTTCCGATGTCCGGAAGGCGCTTGGCGCCAAAGATAAGGAGGATAATAATTGCGATGATAATCAATTCTGTGGGACCGAGTCCAAACATGTCTTCTCCTATGTGTTCCCACCGGAAAAACCGGGAAAGTTGTCAAAAGCGCCTAAAGTGAGCTAAAATGCCTGAAGTGATCTAACGCGGGCGATTCCTGCAACCCAGTTCGGTGCAGATTTCCTGGAAAGAGACCCCCACGCGCCAACTGATAAGGCACCAACTTCTCCGCATCATGCGGAGAGGTTACAGAACAAGGATCTAAATTCCTAAAATCCATGGTGACATTTTACATCGGCATCAGTCTTGGACCTTCACCCTATGAATTGGACAGGATCCTCGTCCGCATCCCTTGATTCTATGGACCCGACACAGTAGGCGGCTTCTCCCATGGCCCTCGTTCTTACGAGGACCTCATCGGTCTCCTCCTCGCTCACGACGATGAGCATCCCGAGGCCGTTATTGAAGGTCAGCATCATGTCGTGATCGGATATGCGACCTGCCCTCCGGATGAACTGGAAGATCGGATGAGGAGTCCATGCGGATCGGTCGATGACCGCCTTGACCCGGGAGGGAAGGATGCGCGGCGGATTGTCGATCAGCCCGCCGCCGGTAATATGGGAGATACCGTAGATCCGAAAGTCTTTTCTAAGGTTTCTGATGGTCCGTGCATAAATGCGGGTCGGTTCCAGGAGTTCTTCCCCCAGTGTTCTGCCGAAGTCCTCCACGTGGTCATGCACCGACATCTTCAGGCCGTCAAAAAAGATCTTGCGTACCAGTGAATATCCGTTGCTGTGAAGCCCGCTGGAGCCGATGCCGACGATTTTGTGCCCCACGGCAATCTCGGCGCCGTCCAGCAGCTCCTCGTTATCCGCCATACCGACCACGAATCCCGCCAGGTCATATTCATCCTCTGGATAGAAGCCGGGCATTTCAGCGGTTTCACCCCCGATAAGCGAACATTTGGCCTCCACACATCCGGCGGCAATCCCTTTGACAATGTCCACGGCCCGTTGGGTGCTCAGTTTTCCCATGGAGATGTAATCAAGGAAGAAAAGAGGGGTGGCCCCCTGAACCACGATGTCGTTGACGCACATGGCCACAAGGTCTATTCCGACGGTGTCGTGCTTGTCGAGCATAAAGGCGATCTTCAGCTTGGTGCCGACCCCGTCGGTGGAGCTCACCAAGACAGGTTTCTTGAGGTTCTGAACGTTGAGGGAATAGACGCCTGCGAATCCGCCTATATCCGTGATGACGCCCGATGTGTGGGTCTTCTTGACGATCGGTCTGATCATATCCACAAACCGGTTGCCGGCCTCTATGTCAACGCCCGCCTCAGCGTATGCATTCTCTCGGTGATCCGTTCCCATGGGTCCTATCCTCATTTTCAGATCATCAGAGGATCATCTTGGAGATGATCTCCTTCATGATCTCCTGGGTCCCCCCCCCGATGGAGAGAATCCGATTGTCTCTATAGAGCCTTTCCACCAGGTATTCCCGCATGTAGCCAAAGCCGCCGTGGATTTGGACCGCATCATAGGTGACTCTGTCGCTGACCATGCATGCGAAATTCTTCGCCATCGAGATCTCTTTGACCTGGTTCGCACCGGCCCCTATCCTGGCCGCGACCCGGTAGGTGAATTCCCGGCTGGCCTCCACCAGGGTCCCCATATCGGCCAGTTTATGGCGCGTCACCTGAAAACCGGTCAACGGGCGGCTGAATGCCTTTCTTTCCCGTGCATATTTCAGAGATTCCTCCAAGGCCATTTGGGCGGTCATATTGGCCATCACAGAGAGCTGCAACCGTTCGTTTTGGAAGTTCTCCATAATGCCGTAGAATCCCTCCCCTTCGCTGCCAAGAAGGTTTTCAGCAGGCACCCGGCAATCGTCGAAAAAAATCTGGGCCGTATCCGATGCCCACCATCCCATTTTTTTCAGCCTTTTGGAGACCGAGTACCCAGGTGTGTCGGAATCGATGACGAGAAGGCTGATCCCGCCATAGCCCTCACCGCCGGTTCGGACCGAGCAGGTCAACTGGTTCGCCCTGACACCGCTGGTGATGAACATCTTGCTCCCGTTCACCACGTAATGGTCGTCTTTTCGCACTGCCCGGGTCCGAATATTGGCCACGTCTGAGCCGGCATCCGGTTCTGTGATGCCGAGGGCTGAGATTTTTTCCCCCCGCAGAACCGGTGGGACAAAACGCGATTTCTGGGAATCGGTGCCCAGGGCGATGACAGGGGGTATCCCGATATCGAGGGAGCCGAGGCCCGCCGCCACGCCCCCGGAGCCGCATCGCATCAACTCTTCGGTGGCGGCGATTTTGACAAAGATGTCGCCGGCAGAACCGCCGTAGGCCTCGGGATAGCCGATGCCGAGGATGCCTGCAGCCCCTGCCTTGCCATAGAGGTCCCTGGGGAATTCCCCCTGCTCCTCCCATTCATCCACAAAGGGCCGGATTTCCCGTTCCACAAATCTGCGAACGGTCTCCCTGACCATATGGTGGGTCTCACCGAAATATTCCTGAAAGCCTCTCATCCAATGCCGCCCTGCTTTCCACAAGGTCTGGTCTGCGTGTCGCTACCGTATCCTGCGAGCAAGGCTCACTGGAATCACAACCTGCGTGAAATGACCCTGGATGGTTTGGTGATCCTGTGAGCCTTGTGAAGACAACCCGCCATCTACATCGGAAACAGCTGTTCGATCCTCTGGGCCAGCATGATATCCCCACTGGCCTTGAGCTGCCCGGTCATGAACGCCTGCATTCCATTGGTCTGCTTGTTGACGATCCCGAGCCATGTGTCGCCGGACATGGTCAGTGTTACGGACGGAGATGGGTGGGTACCTTCATTGACCTGGCAAGCGCCGTCTTTGATCACCACATTCCAGCTGCCGCCGTTGTCACCGGTGATCTCATACTGGAAGACCGCATCGAGCCCCTGGGCTGCGTTCGCATTGAAGACCTCGGGCATCTTGTCAAACACCTCATTTACACTTGTTAACGCCATTTTTCTTATCCTCCTTTTCTATTGGGTTGTACGCGTCCATGTTATCCCCTTCATTCCTGAAAGGCTGAGGGGCATCCGGAGGCGGCATGACCACTGCCTCCCCTTCAGCGATGGAGGTTCCATGCTGGTTGGTCCAGGAAAGCGCCATCCGGACCCATTGCTTTTTCTCGATTTTTTCCACCACCCGGGCGGCGGCCGTGACCGTGTCGCCGAAAAAAACCGGGGCTTTGAACCGGCATGAAATCTCCACCGCGATGGTCCCCAGCCCCGGCAGCTTCATCCCCAGGACCGGGGCAATGAGACTCTGGGCAAGCCCGCCGTGGGCAATCCTTGTCTTAAAAGGGCTCTTTTTCGCAAAGGCCTCATTGACGTGCATCGGGTTAAAGTCGCCGCTGATGCCGGCGAAAAGATACACATCCGTTTCCGTTATGGTCTTGGTGAACCTCGCCTCCTCGCCGATCCGGAGCTGATGATAGCCTTTTCCCAGCTTGAAGTCCACTGCATCCCCTCTTTCCGATTACGTGCCGGTAAATTTCGGCGGTCGCTTCTGGAGAAATGCCGTCATTCCCTCCATGGCATCCCGGGTGGAGACAGCCCTGCCCAGGGCCTCGCACAGATAGTCCACTGCCGCTTCAAAGGGCATGTCGCTCATGACCCTGAAAGCCTCCTTGCCGATCCGAATGCCGATGGAACTCTTGGATTTGAGGATATTCAAGACCCCTTCAACCTCGTTGTCCAACCGTTCCGGATCGACGGCCCGCGTAATCATGCCGATGCGCTCCGCCTCAGGGGCCGGAATTTTCCGACCGGTCAGGACCATGTCCATGGCCTTTTTCCTGGGCAGGTTCCGATAAAGAAGGGCCCCTACCATCATGGGGAAAATCCCCACGTTCACCTCCGGGGTACGAAAATAGGCATCCTTTCTGGCGATCACCAAGTCGGAGGAGAGCATGAGTCCCATGCCGCCGGCAAGGCAGGGTCCGTTGATGCGGGCGACAACGGGCTTGCCGCATTTGGCCATCTCCTTCAGGAGGCGTGCATAGTTCCTGGGTCCAGACAGCCGGTCCTCTCCCTGTCCGGCCAAGGTGCCCCCCAGATCTGCCCCGGAGCAGAAGGCCTGCTCCCCTGCACCCGTGAGACAGACCGCGGCGACCTCCTTGTCCTGGTCCACATCGGCCAGCCGGTCCAGGAAAGACAGGATCATTTCCTGACTCATGGCGTTCCTCCGGTCCTCCCTGTTGAGGGTCAGATAGGCCACGCGATCCCTCACCTCATATAATAGATCGTCGTTCATTTCACGGTTCTCTGATGGATTGAAGGATCGAAGCGAGGACGACCCGAATCCGGCTGAGCATTAATTAGCAGTGTCTGAACGAAACTCGGAAATCCAAAAAGGTTGGAATCGAAAACTTGGTATTATTAATTTCAGCTCTATTCCATCAATTCGGAATTCGCAATTCCTCAATTCGCAATTGTGCCTGAACGGGGTTTATGTTCAGGCACTAATTAATATCCCAGGAGTCCGTCACCGATCTTCATCCGGGAGATCTCAGTGGATGTTCCCGCAATCTGCAGGTATTTGGCATCCCGATATCCAGCTTCCGCAGGGTTGCCCCGGATAATCCCTTTCCCGCCTAAGATCTGCAACGCCTCGCTGGCAATTTTCTCGGCAGATTCCGCACAAAATACCTTGGCACAATGGGCCAGGGCATCCGCCTCCCTTTCTTCTGATTCACACATCCAGGCCGCGCGATAGGCCAGGAGCTGGGCCGTCTGCAACAGGGTCAGCATTTCAGCCAGTTTAAAACCGATCTCCTGATAGGCGATGATCGGTTTCCCGCCGCTTCGATGGGCCTTCGCATATGCCAGCGCACCATCAAAGGCGCGTCGCATCAGACCCAGGCTTGCGGCTGTGAGGATCTGATCCTCCCATAACCGGACTGTCTGCAGGAGGTCTTTTCCGTTTATGGGGCGAATTACATGGGTAGACGAAACCAGGCAATCCTCAAGACGGACAGGCGATATGACGGCGCCCTCATACCCGAGGGTGGCAAGCCTGTCGCCTATGAAAACACCTTTGTTGGTCCGGTCAATGAGGAAAAAAGCGGTTCCGGGTTCGCCGTCGATCTTCCCAGCCACTGCGATCCAGTCTGAAATAGATGCATTGACCACATGCCCCTTGTAACCGGTGACACGAAATCCCTCAAGCGAGGAAACGCCTGTGGTATCCAGTGGGTCGTTTTCAATGTTCATGCCCTGTTCGGACAGGGCCGCCGTGCCGATGGTGCGACCGCTCGTGAGATCGGGAAGGATGGTATTTTTCTGTTCAGATGTACCGTAGACGGCAATAAGCCGTCCGAAAATTCGAGCGCTTGCCTCCACGGACAGGAAGAGGGAAGGGGCCAGGGCGGCGAGCTGTTCCTGGATGACCACCAGGGCAACGCCGTTGCGTCCGTTTAGATAGCCTGTCTGTGCCAGCGATGCAACCCAGCTGAGAGTTGCCGTCCGGACCTCTTCGGTTCGGTCGTCCTCCAGCCGGATCAGATTGGCCTCTGCATCACCGGTAAATAACCTTCTGATCCGTTCGCAGAGCTGTGTTTCCGCTTCCCCGATGTCAAAATTCATTGAGGGACATCCCCGTCGTTGCCGTTAGATGAGCTTGGATATGATTTTTTTCTGAATTTCCGAAGTCCCCCCTCCGATGGGGGCAAGCCTGCTGTCCCTGAAACACCGTTCCACTTCATATTCATGGCAGTATCCGTACCCCCCGAAAAGGGCCATGGCATCGTTGGCCGGTCTCAGGCCCCAGTCTCCTACAAACAGCTTGGCGACAGCCGCCTCTAAGTGATTGAGAGGCCTCCCCTGGTCCTTGCACCATGCGATGCGGTAACATAACGTCCTGGCCGCCTCGATAAAGATCTTGATATCGGCCAGTTTGTGTTTGATGGCCTGAAACTGGCCGATCGGCCGGCCGAACTGGTAACGTTCCTTGGCATAGCGCGTACATTTCTCCAGGACATAGGTCATGGCGCCCACAAAAGGGGCCAGCAGGGCGCTCCTGTCCCATTCCACGGTTTGCATGGCCATAAGGAATCCGCTTCCCTCCTGACCGATGAGATGCGCCTCGGGGATTTCACAGTCTTCGAAGATCAACTCCGAGGTATGGGAGGTTCGCACCCCCATCTTGATGAGATTGTTTCCAGCGGAAAAGCCCGGAGTTCCCTTTTCCACGATGAAGGCGGAGATCCCCGCGTGTTTGAGATCTTTGCCCGTCTTGGCATAAACCACTGCCACATCGGCGACCGGCCCGTTTGTGATAAACATCTTGTTGCCGTTTAAGACATACCGATCCCCCCTTTTTTCGGCCCGGGTCGTCATGGAGGCCACATCCGACCCTGCTCCGGGTTCGGTAAGTCCCATGCATCCGATCCACTCTCCTGAAGCCAGTTTCGGTATATATGCCGCGCGCTGGGCATCGGTACCATGGGCATAAATCGTATCCCCGCAAAGGAAGGTGTGGGCGCCATAAGCGAGGGTCAGGCCGCCATCCACTCCCGCCTCGCCCAGGGCCTCCCCTGCAAGCACGGTGGTCACCACGTCGGCATCACTTCCGCCGAGCGCCTCTGGAAAATGAAGGCCCAGAATCCCGAACTCGCCCAACCTGCGAAAGGCGTGCGCATCAAATTCCCCTTTGAGGTCATGCTCCTGGACTCTCGGAACGATTTCCTTCTTGGCGAAACGGATGACCTGTTCCTTGAACATTAATTGTTCGTCGGCGAAATGAAAATCCATGAATAGAAGTGCCTAAAGTTAAGATATCCTGACCGGATGAGATCTGATATGAACTCTCGCATTCAAGTACGGTAGTTAACCAGCCATTGAGTGACTTGTCAATCAATATTTTCCGCCGTACGCGGATTCGGTTTCGGGTTTCAGGCAGACCGCCATAAGTAAAAATATCAAGGAAAGCAATGGAAAATAAAGCCTTTTTTATGCTGCTTAATTATTTTGTGATTTTTCTTGCATAATGATATGCGGTGTGGTATGGACCCGTGATCAAACGACATAGATAAATGACATCATGAAATACGGAAGACATCAGATTACGGCTTTTCTGGGCGCCGATACGCAATTTGAGGGGAGGCTCTCTTTTAAAGGAATCGTTCGAATTGACGGGCGGTTCAAAGGTGATGTGAAGACCGAAGGGACCCTGATCGTGGGGCAGACGGCTGTGGTGGAATGTGATGTCCACGCTGCAACCATCATTGTGAGCGGCGAGATTCGCGGAAATCTATTAGCCGGCGACAAGATCGAACTCCTCGCTCCGGCCAGGGTTTTCGGAGACATCGAAGCACCATCCATCATCATCCACGCCGGAGTGGTGTTTGAGGGAAATTGCCGCACCGAGATTGCTCAGATAAGGGAGGAAGTGCCTGAAAATAAGGTGGCATTTCTCCAAAGGGCGTCGGAAACAAAAAATGGGACCTGACCCGTAAAAATGTTTTGACAAGCTGATTTTTTTTTTGTAAAAGGCCTTACTCCTTCACAAGGCGAGTCGTTTCGAGCAACCCAAAAAGCTATGAAAGGATGTATCTGATATGCTGAACATTGACGGTACCCTGATCTTCCAAATCGCTAATTTCCTCATTCTCCTTTTCATTTTGAATCTAATCCTCTTTAAGCCCATCCGAAAGATCCTCTCCCAGCGGGAGGAAGAGATGAACTCCCGGCGCAAAACCATTGACGACTATCAAGGTCGCGCCGCTCAGAGCGAAAAAGATATCGAAGAGGGCAAGATTCAGGCCAGAAAAGAGGGCTATACCATAAGGGAGACGCTCAAGAGCCAGGGCTTGGAAGAAGAAAAGGGGATATTGCAGGAAGCCGGGGCAGCGGTGGAGCAGAAACTCGATGTTGCCAAAAAGGAAGTCGAGGGAAAGGTGGCTGCTGCGAGAGGCGCCCTCGAAGATCAGATTGCGAGTTTTTCGAACGAATTGGCCCAGAAGATATTGGGAAGGAGCATTCAATGATCAGGTTTGAGACGGGAAGGATAAGATCTTTGTTCATCGCTGTTTGCACCGTGATGATATCGTCGGCCTTCTGCGGGCTGGCCTTTGCCGCCGAGGGGGGGCACGGCGGGGGCGATGTGACCAATCTGCTGTATCGAATCTTGAATTTTACGCTGATGGTGATCATTCTGGTGGTGGTGATCAGAAAGACGACCATCAAGGACTTTTTTTCGAACCGCAAGGAAGAGATCCGTCAGAAGCTGGAATCTTTGAAGAGCGATAAGGAGGCCGCTGAGCGCCGATATAGTGAGCTGGAGAAGAAGCTGAGCGCATTTGAGATTCAAAAAAAGGAGATTACCGACCAGTTCAGGGCCGACGGGGCTGCCGAAAGGGAAAAAATCATTAATGAGGCCAGGGAAAGAGCTGCTCAGATTCTGGCTCAGGCCAGCCTGACCATCGAGCGTGAGATTCAGGCCGCCAGGGACAGGCTGTTGCAGGAAATGGTCGAGGTGGCTGCGGCAAGGGCTGAAGATATCATTGCGAAACAGATCAAAGACAGCGATCAGGACCATCTGGTCAGCGAATTCATAGAAAGGGTGGAGAGGCTACATTGACCGGCTCAAGAATTTCCAAAAGATATGCTAAGGCGCTGCTCAGCTTAGGGCAGGAGGACGGTAATTACATTGCCTATGGAAACGACCTTAATGAATTCGACAGGTTTTGCTCTGCGAATGAGGAATTTATCAAGGTGGTTGCCAACCAGATCTTTTCCGTAGGAGAGCGGAAGCGGGTACTTGATGCCGTGCTCGCCAAGAGCGCCTATGCGGATATGGTCAAAAATTTTCTGAGGCTCCTCTTGGATAAGAACCGGATCGGGGGCATTCAAGAGATCTCGGAGTATTATTCGAAACTCACCGATGAGATCTCAAACATCACCCGTGCAGATATTATTACGGCCAAACCTCTTAAAAAGGCTGCCAGGGAAAAGCTGGCGGTGGTCCTTGCCGGGCTGACCGCAAAAGAGGTCAAAATAGAGGTAAAAGAAGACGCGTCCCTCATCGGGGGGCTTGTCGTTAAAATAGGGGATTTGGTATTGGATGGCAGTGTGAAGGCCCAACTGAAAGGGTTAAAAGAATCATTAAAAAGGGGTGAATACAACTAATGGAGATCAGAGCAGAAGAAATAAGTCAGATAATCCGTGACCAGATTAAAGACTACGAAAAAAAGGTCGAGGTGAGTGAGACCGGTACCGTACTCTCCGTAGGTGACGGTATTGCTCGAGTCTATGGGATCGAAAAGGCGATGGCTATGGAAATGGTAGAATTTCCGGGCGGCATCTTTGGTCTCTGTCTGAATCTGGAAGAAGACAACGTGGGTGTGGCCGTCATGGGGGACGACTCCAAGATCAAGGAAGGCGACACCGTTAAACGGACGGGCAGGATTGCTGAGATCCCTGTTGGCGAAGCGGTTCTGGGTAGAGTTATCGACGCCGTGGGTCAGCCCCTCGATGGAAAGGGTCCCATAGAAGCGACGGAATTCCGTCGTGTTGAGATGGTGGCGCCCGGAGTTATTGCCCGACAGCCGGTGAAGGAACCGATGTACACGGGGATTAAGGCGATTGATGCCATGACGCCGGTGGGAAGGGGACAGCGGGAACTGATCATCGGCGACCGTCAGATCGGCAAAACGGCCATTTGCGTTGATGCCATCATCAATCAGAAAAACACGGACATCTATTGCATATATGTGGCCACGGGTCAGAAGAAATCGACGGTTGCCCAGGTTGTGAATATCCTGGAACGCCACGGGGCCATGGAATATACCACGGTCGTAGCCGCCTGCGCCAGCGACCCGGCCACCCAGCAGTTTATTTCCCCCTATGCCGGATGCGCCATCGGTGAATATTACCGCGACCAGGGAAAACATGCCCTGATTCTTTATGATGACCTTTCCAAACAGGCCACGGCGTACAGACAGGTATCCCTCCTCCTAAGGCGGCCACCGGGCCGGGAGGCATTCCCGGGAGACATTTTCTACAACCATTCCCGTCTCCTTGAACGGGCCGCCAAGCTAAACGACCAATTGGGAGGCGGTTCCTTGACGGCCCTGCCGATCATCGAAACCCAGGCCGGCGATGTTTCCGCTTATATCCCCACCAACGTGATTTCCATTACTGACGGCCAGGTCTATCTGGAGCCGAACCTCTTTTTCTCGGGCGTCCGTCCGGCCATCAATGTCGGGCTTTCAGTCTCCCGGGTGGGTGGCGCGGCCCAGACAAAGGCCATGAAAAAGGTGGCCGGAACCCTTCGTCTGGATATGGCCCAGTTCAGGGAATTGGAGGCATTTGCCCAGTTCGGGAGCGACCTGGATAAGGCGACGCTGAAGCAATTGAACAGAGGTCGCCGGCTTGTGGAAGTCTTGAAACAGCCCCAGTACCAGCCCATGACCGCTGAAAACGAGGTTGCCATCCTCTTTGCCGCGGCGAATGGCTATTTGGATAAATGGCCGGAGGAATCCGTTGCCGACTATGAAAAGCAGATGTTGGAGTTCATGCACAGCAAGTATTCTGACGTCTTGAAAGACATCAAGGAAAGCGGGGATATTTCAGGGGAGACAGACAGTAAACTGAAGAAGGCCCTTGACGAATTCGGGGAGATGTTCCAGCCGGCTGCTTAACCATTGAGTTCGGCTGGTGGACCGGATGGGTCGCGCAAGAGAGATGATCCTCCCGTAATTCAGCAAGCGCACTGAACACTATCAAAAAGAGAGAAAGGCTACATGGCAACCTTAAGAGATATCCTGCGGAAGATCGGCGCGGTCAAGAAGACAAGGCAGATTACCAGGGCCATGAATATGGTGGCCGCGGCCAAGCTGCGCGGCGCCCAAACGAGGATGGAGGGGTTTGAACCCTATGCAAGGAAGTTCTCGGAGGTGCTTGGGAATCTGGCCATGCGCATTGAGCCCGATGTCCACCCCCTCCTCATCAAGCGAGACGCTGTTACCCGGGTCGAGCTCCTGCACTTCACCGGGGACAGAGGTCTGTGCGGCAGCTTCAACATGAACCTCATCACCGCGGCCGAGAAGTGGGCAAAAGAGGAACGGGGGAAGGGGATTACGTGCAGTCTAACCACTGTAGGGAAAAAGGGAAGAGATTATTTCCGCAAACGCGATTATGATCTTGTGGACAGCCATATTAATCTATACGGCAATGTGGAGATATCGTTCGTCAATCAGATGACTGCCGGCTTTATCAACCGCTACCTGTCCGGCGAGGTCGATGAAGTCTATATGATGTACAGTCATTTTGTCGGCATGGCCAAGCAGTTGCCCACCCTGGTGAAACTGATTCCGATTGAGCCCCCCAAGGCGGAAGCTGGAGAAGAGACGTCGGGCGGTGCCACGGAGTATCTCTGCGAGCCTGATCCCGAGGGGCTTCTCATAGAACTGCTGCCCAAACATATCAGTGTCCAGATCTACAATGGATTTCTGCAAAACGAGACAAGTGAACACGCAGCGCGGATGGCCGCCATGGACAACGCATCCAAGAACTGCAATGATATTATTGAAAGTCTTACCTTGGTCTACAATAAGGCACGACAGGCGGCCATTACGGCTGAACTGATGGACATCGTGGGCGGTGCCGAGGCCTTGAAGGGATAATGGTTTCTAACATATTAAGGAGGTCTTAATTTAACCATGAATGAGGGCAAATTAATACAAGTGATCGGTGCGGTTGTTGATGTGGAGTTTTCAGACGGAGAACTACCGGAAATCCTCACAGCGCTCCTTCTCACCAATCCAGCCATTGATGATACAGAGGACAATCTTGTTGTAGAGGTTGCGCAGCATCTGGGCGACAATGTGGTCCGTTGCATTGCCATGGACGTAACCGACGGCCTGGTGAGAGGCATGAAGGTCAAAAATACGGGGAAACCGATTCAGATGCCGGTTGGAGAACCCGGGCTGGGCCGTGTCCTCAATGTGGTGGGAAAACCGGTTGACGGGCTGGGCCCAGTGAATGCCACGGAATTCTACTCGATTCACCGGCATGCCCCTGCATTTGAGGACCAGGATACGAGTGTAAATGTTCTCGAGACAGGCGTTAAGGTCATTGATCTCCTGGTACCTTTTCCCCGTGGCGGGAAAATGGGGATGTTCGGTGGGGCTGGTGTGGGCAAGACCGTCGTCATGATGGAGATGATCCACAATATCGCCATGCAGCACGGCGGTATCAGCGTATTCGCCGGCGTCGGCGAAAGGACCCGGGAAGGGAATGACCTGTACCTTGAAATGAAGGAATCCGGGGTGCTCCCAAAGGCCGCCCTGATCTACGGACAGATGACAGAGCCGCCCGGAGCGCGCGCGCGAGTGGCCCTCTCTGCGCTTACCGCGGCCGAGTATTACAGAGATGAGAAAGGGCAGGACGTGCTCCTGTTTATCGACAACATCTTTCGGTTTACCCAGGCGGGATCAGAGGTGTCCGCACTTCTGGGCCGGATCCCGTCCGCGGTCGGTTATCAGCCCACTCTGGGTACCGACCTGGGCGAACTCCAGGAGCGTATCACCTCTACCACCAAGGGCTCCATTACATCGGTACAGTGCGTATACGTTCCGGCGGATGACCTGACCGACCCTGCTCCCGCCACCACCTTTGCCCATCTGGATGGAACGGTGGTGCTTTCACGGCAGATCACTGAGCTCGGAATTTATCCCGCGGTAGATCCTCTGGATTCCACATCTCGAATCCTTGACCCGAATGTGTTGGGCGAGGAGCACTATTACACCTCGCGACAGGTTCAGCAGATCCTTCAGAAATACAAGGATCTTCAGGATATTATCGCTATCCTGGGAATGGACGAACTCTCTGATGAAGACAAGCTGACAGTGGGGAGGGCCCGTCGAATCCAGCGTTTTCTGTCCCAGCCGTTCCATGTGGCCGAGACCTTTACGGGCACTGCCGGGAAATATGTTCCTGTCAAGGAGACGGTTCAGGGATTCAAGGAGATCATTGAAGGAAAGCATGATGATCTGCCGGAGGCGGCATTTTACATGGTGGGCAATATCGAAGAGGCACGGGAAAAGGCCGAACGTATGGCTGCAGCGAGCAAATAGGGGAACAGTTCATGGGAAAACTACAATTGGAAGTTGTGACCCCTGAAAAGGTTTTGGTGAGCCAGGAGGTGGAGATGGTGGTCGCGCCGGGCTCCCTGGGGGAGTTTGGCATTCTTGAGGGCCATGTGCCGTTTCTTTCGGGAATTATACCGGGTGAGTTGCGTTATTCATCGGGCGGCCGTACAGAGCGGTTCGTCGTTACCTCTGGCTTTGCCGAGGTTTCCAACAACCAGGTCTCTATACTTGTGGATGCGGCCGAAAGGGCCGCTGAGATTGATGTGGAGCGTGCGCGAAAGGCGATGGAAAGGGCTAAGGAGCGTCTGGCCAGGGAGAGGAAAACCGGAGATGTGGATTTTCTCAGGGCTGAGGCGGCCCTGAAAAGGGCCATTGTACGGATGCGAATTGCTGAAAAGCAAATATAGCCGCAAAGGCGGGGGACATATAGAAACGAGGCAAGCGCCATAGCGCTTGCCTTTTTTTATTTATTGACCTTTTTGTATTTGATCGATAATATGCATTCTACCATATTGATGTCCAAGATGGTGGGGCCGTGTTGAGTATCCACCGATGTTGGTGTGTGTCTGGGTCTTTGTGATTGAAATACTGTCAGCGGAGATGGACTCTTCGCTGATTCGGTGACCTGGAAAAAAATGACCGCTTTTTCCATAAGTTTTAATGATTGAGAGGAATTGTTGACTATGAAAACAGAAGAAGAGACCAGCCAGTACAGGGTCTGGAACACTTTGAATTCGGAAGAAGAAACCGATCAATTTCAATTGCTCGAACAAAAAATTGACAAACTGATTACCACCATAAAAAATCTGAAAACCGAGAAAGAATCGCTTAAGGAAAAACTTCAAATACAGGAAGAAAAGTCGGCGGATCTGACCCGTGAGATGGAAGGGCTGAAAGCGGGTCGGGACAAGGCCAGGCAAAGGATTGTCTCTCTCTTGGAGAAGATCGAGCAGATCGACAGCTAGGCGTCGTGGACTGCTCCCACAGTGATTTTGGGGACACTTTCATGGGATCTTGCGTGGGGGGCAGCCGGGTCAAAAAAATGGGTGTGTGGCCCGAGCACAACCCTGTCTTTGAGGGTCTCAGCATACAGTGAGAATCTGTCGGGGATATGAAGAAGCCTATCAGAATCAGAATCCTTGATCACGAGTATCTGTTAAGGAGCGATGAGGATGAAGCGCGAGTCAAGGAGATCGCTGAATTCGTAAATGGTAAGTTAGGAGAGATCAGGCATAGCGGGACCAATCTTTCAGAAGGAAAGGCGGCCATATTAGCTGCCTTTTATGTGGCCAGCGATTATTTTCAGGCATTGAGAGAACGTGATGAGCTGGCTAAATATGTTGAGGATCGCATCCGTTCAATCAATGAACAGATCGACGCATTATCTCAACAGGCGATATTCCCGGAATAAACACCACAAGAGGGGGAGTTGAAAAGGATCATATTTCTCCGGATGCAAAACGCTCTTTTCGGCGGCAAGTGTTTTTCGGAGAGTATTGTATATATGAAATTTCGGGTGAGAAGGGTTGACGGGATAACTGCACTGCATTCGAACGGCATCGTCGTTGAATCGAATGGAGATAGATAAATTGGTGTATGGAAGTTACCATGGTTTTTGAAGAACTCCCTAAAAAGCAATGAAGTAGCAGATGTTGCCCACGGGCGTTGTTGGCGTCTTTTATCCCCTCCCTCGTCAGGACATGCTGTTGTGATGTCCGGACGGTCCCTTTTCCCTTATACTGATCTTCTCTTGCGGTCAATCTGCCGCGTATTCATTCTAAACCTGAAGCCTGACGCATAAAACAGGAACTCGCAAATATTTTTCAAATGAGTTTATCAAAAATCAGGAGCGTTAAGTCAAAATGGTCATAAGCGCTGTTTATATAATTGTGTTGATCGGGGGCGGCCTGTTTGCAGGGGCTTTTATCGGCTTCTTTGTCCGCAAGAAGCTTGTGGAGAACAGGATAGAGGCCATTGAGGAATACTCCAAGAGAATACTGGCCGAGGCCCAAAAAGAGGCCAAAACCATAAAAAGGGAGACTGCCCTTCAGGCCAAAGACTCTGTTTATCAGATGAAGCTTGAATTTGAAAAGGAGACCAGAGAGAAGAAAGAAAACCTTCTGGTTCAGGAAAAACGCCTCCTTCACAAGACAGAGCAATTTGATAAAAAAGTCGAACAATTAGAAAAAAGGGAAGAAAAGATATCGGAACGGGAACAGGAAGCCGACCGGATCCGGAAGGAGATAAGAAAAAAGGAGGATGAATATCAACGACTTGTCTTAGAACAGAGAAAGCAGTTGGAGAAACTGGCCGGGATTTCAATGGAAGAGGCCAAACAGATCCTCATTAATTCCATGGAAATGGAGGCCAAGCATGATGCGGCGAAGATTATTCGAAGGATTGAGAATGAGGCGAGATCCGAGGCCGACCGGAAATCCCAGGAGATCATCGCTCTGGCTGTTAAGCGGTATGCCGGGGATTATGCGGCTGAAAAAATCGTATCTGTGGTGAGCCTTCCAAACGAAGAGATGAAGGGGAGAATCATCGGGCGAGAGGGGAGAAATATTCGTGCTATTGAAGCAGCGACGGGAATTGATCTGATCATCGACGATACCCCCGAGGCGGTGATTTTGTCCGGTTTCAACCCGGTGAGAAGGCAGGTTGCCAAGGTTTCCCTGGAGCGGCTCATCGATGACGGCAGGATTCATCCTGCCAGGATAGAGGAGATTGTCGCCAAGGTGGACAAGGAGATCGAAGCCAGCATCAAGGAGGCCGGAGAGCAGGCCACATTTGATGTGGGGGTTCATGGGATCAATCCGGAACTGGTGAAACTCATCGGACGACTCAAATATCGTTCCAGCTACGCGCAAAATGTGCTGCAGCATTCGATGGAAGTGAGCTTTCTTTGCGGTGTCATGGCCGCCGAACTGGGGGTGAACGTCAAGCAGGCAAAGCGTGCAGGGCTGCTCCACGACATCGGAAAGGCTGTTGACCATGAAGTAGAGGGTCCGCATGCCCTTATCGGGGCCGACCTGGCGAGAAGATATGGGGAATCGGCCCAGGTCATTCATGCCATTGCCGCCCATCATGAGGATGTCCAGCCCGAATCAGTCCTGTCCGTTTTAGTCCAGGCCTCCGATACCCTCTCCGGGGCCAGGCCGGGCGCCCGCCAGGAGATGCTGGAGTCATATGTCAAACGATTGGAAAAGCTGGAGGAGATTGCCACCTCGTTTCATGGAGTGAGCAAGTCTTTTGCCATTCAGGCTGGTCGGGAAATCCGGATCATGGTGGAAGGCAAAATCGTTGATGATGATCAGGCGCATCTGCTCTGCAATGAAATTGCAAAGAAGATAGAAAAGGAATTAACCTATCCGGGACAGATCAAGGTAACGGTGATCCGTGAAATCCGGGCGGTGGGGTATGCCAAATAGGCGAACGATTCAGCAAGCCGGGCACAATCCATATCTTTTCTTGGAGTATTTCCCCTAAGTTGTCGCCCCACCTGTACCAAAATATTCTCTTCATTGCCACTCAGTTTTGGATAAGAAATGTAAACGCCACGTCTCTGTGTTGCGCCCGCACTGCGTCGTGGGTCCTTTCCAGGAACGTCACACGGTCTTCACGGTCAATAAGAAGAAGTGTCGAAGATCGGGTTCCGTAGCCGGGGCCGGCGATAAAGAGGGGTGAGAGGATTCGTTCCCATTCAATCCCGACCCCCGTATCGGGAAGGCGATCATCCGATGCGACGGATCGGTCAAGGAGGATGTCAAAAAGGGCGTCTGGTAAAAGGACGGGGGAGTTTGAAAGGATGGCGTTGAGGGCGGCCTTTCCACGGGATACCTTGGGCCACGGGGTATTCAGAAGATGGTTGCTGAGACCGTGGATCCCCGGCATGATGCGCTGGATGCCACGGCCCTGGTTTGAATACCAGGAGAGTTGATCCTGGAGGCCCACGATAAGGTTGAATCCGTTGTATCTCTCTGCGTTCAAGACCAGCCCGCTGAGATAGGTCTCGGGGTCTTCTCCTCCTTTAAGGAAATCGCTGACCAACCTGCCTCTGGAGGGGGCATCGGACCGGAGAGCGGCCGGATCGCGGTAATTGGTGATGGCGGCGATCCGGCCGTTCCGGGTGATCCCGAACCATGTGCCTTTGGCTCTCAGATCTCTCCCTGCGAGGATATCGGATCTTTCATCCCAGAAGGCGGCCTGAGCCGTAGGACGATCATAGAATTCATCCCGGTTTGCCATAATGATCAGTTTATAAACAGGATGCGCTTGGAGGGCCAGGAGGAGGAGGCACATGTGTCGCTAAGTATCCGTCAACTCGAGATCCACGAGGTCAGACAGGTTGATTTCCAGCATCTTGGTGCTGGAGAGGATCCGGGCCGTGTTCCTGGCGATAGCCGGAAAGTCATCCGCCATCTGGTTCAGTTCCGTCGCGATCTTCTTCAGGGCCAGGATCCTGGCGTTCATTGCTTTCATATCGATGTGCTCGGACATTTTCTTCCTCTCTAAATATCAGTCTCGTCTGATAGGGTCAGACCCATCTTCCAGAAAACGATCATTCTGAGATTATTTCATCAAACCCGGCAGGAAAAGTGCGATCTGGGGAAATATCAGGATCAGCAGATTGCAGATGACCAACGCCAGCAGCATGGGGAGAACCCCTCTGAAAATGGCCTCCAGGGGAACGTCTTTTGCCACGCCGTACACCACATACACGTTGACGCCCACAGGCGGTGTGATCACCCCCATTTCCGTGATGAGAACGATCACGACTCCGAACCAGATGGGATCAAAGCCCAAGGCCTGGGCCACGGGAAAGAAGATGGGGACCGTCAGCATGACCATGGCCAGGGCGTCCATGAAACACCCGCCGCACAGATAAAGTAGAATGATCACCAGCATGACGGCAAAACGGGGGAGAGGCAGGGCCGCCACCCACGCGGCCAGATCAAAGGGGACCCGGGTGATGGCCATGAAATGCCCGAAGACGACTGCACCGGTCACAATAATCATGACCATGCAACTGATTCGGGTGGTGTCGGCAAGGGACTGGATAAAGCCGTTCCAACTGAGTTGGCCCCGGAGTACGGAGAGCGTCATGGTAAGGAAGGCCCCGGCGGCAGCGGCCTCTGTCGGGGTAAAAATCCCAAAGAAAAGGCCACCCATGACCAGGGCGAAAATAAGGAGGGTTTCGGCTACTCCGCCGAACGATTTGATCCTTTGCTCCCATGTGGTTTTGGGACCGGGCGGCGCTAAGGCGGGGTTCCTTCGGACGCGAAGGTAAATGACTATCAAGAACAGGGAGGCCAGGAGGATGCCGGGAAGAATACCTGCGGCAAAAAGTTTGCCGATGGATTGTTCCGTCAGGATGCCGTAGACGATAAAGACGACGCTCGGCGGTATGAGGATGCCCAGACTTCCGGCGGCAGCCACCGTGCCTGTGGCCAGGCCCATGTCGTATTTATACCGCTTCATCTCGGGGAGCGTCACGGTGGCCATGGTCGCCGCGGTGGCGTTTGTGGATCCGGAGATGGCCGAAAATCCGGCACACGCCCCGACCGTCGCCATGGCCAGGCCGCCCGGCCGGTGCCCCAGAAATACATAGGCCGAATCGTAGAGCCTGCGACTGATCCCGGAATGAAAGGCAATCTGGCCCATGAAGACAAAAAGCGGGATGACCGTCAGCCCGTAGGAGGAAAAGACGTCCCACACATCCCTGGCCAAAAGGGCCATCCCCGCTTCAACATTCACTACATAGCTGAATCCCAGAAATCCCAAGAAGCCCATGACGAATCCCACGGGCATATTGGAAAATAGAAGTATGATCAGGATGGCAATACCGATCAGGCCGATCGCTGTCAGGCTCATTTGTTAAGCACCTTCAAAAAGCTCTTGTAGATATCCATGATTTTCACGAGACATACAATCATAGCTGAGAAGGCGATACTGTAGATGAAAGGATAAAAAGGGAGTTTCAGGGTCAACGACACCTCGCCGGTAACCCTGAGGCTCTCCGCATACAGCACGGATCGCCACGCTATGAGGATAAAAAGGATCAGAACGAAAAAATTGGTGATGACTTCTACGGCCCCCTGAATCCTGTTGGGCAAAAGGCGTATGACGAGGCTCACCGCCACGTGGCCGTTTTCGTTTGACGTATGGGCCATGGCGAACGCCACCGCCACAGCCCCCATGAAGCAAACCAGTTCATAGGTCCCTGGGATAGGCATCCGGAAAAGGCGTAGGATGATGTCCGCGCAGGTCAGGAGCATCATGAAAACAATCGCCCCCCCTGCCACCCAGTAGGCCTTACTTGCGAGCCAGTTGGCCAATTTTTCGAACCTGTTCATGGCATCGTATTTTCTGAAGGGGGCCGGACATTCCAAATGCCCGGCCCCCCGCATCTAGATAAAAATGTTCAGGCTACTTTTCGCATTTTTCAATCAGTTCATTGACTTTGGCCACATTGGCTTTGCCGTTGGGCGCCTTGGTCGCATAGTCTTGGATGATCGGTTCCACGGCCTTGCGCCATTTGGCGTTTTCCTCATCGGAAAGGGTGATGATCTCGTTGCCAAGACTCAGGGTGAACTTGCGGCCTTCTTCGTCCGCCGCATCCCATGCCTTTCCATGCACATCCACCCATTCCTCAGCGGTTTCTTCGATGATCTTCTTGACGTCATCCGGCAATGCATTCCATTTGTTGAGATTCATGACCACGAACATGGCCGTGGTGTATCCCACGCTGGAGCAATCCGTCGTGTACTTGATGACCTCTCCCTGTTTCCATCCCTTGAGCACTTCAATGGGGCCGAAGGTCCCTTCCACCACGCCTTTCTGGAGGGATTCATAGGTATCGCCCTGAGGCATGGCGACAGGTACGCCGCCCAGTGCCTCGACCACTTTGGCGCTTAGGCCGGTTGCACGGATCTTCATGCCTTTGAGATCTTCCAGGGTTCGCACAGGCTTTTTGGTGTGAAGAAGTCCTGGACCATGGGCGTGGACATAGAGCACCTTGACATCCTGCAATTCCTTGGGATTGACGGATTTTGCAAAGTCATTGGCCACCCGGGTGGCCACTTTGCCGGAAGCATACCCCATGGGGAGGTCCACCACCTCCATCACCGGGAACCGGCCCCGGGTGTAGGCAAAACAGGAATTGCCCATATCCGAGATCCCCTTCACAACGCCGTCATATACCATGGGGGCCTTGGTTAGGGTTCCTCCGGGGAATGCCGTAATCTGAACCTTTCCGTCCGTCCGTTTTTCGATTTCTTTTGCAAAGTCCATTGCCGCAATTGCTTGGGCGTGGGTCGGGGGGAAGAAGATGCTGTAGGTGAGCTTTGTGGTTTCTGCCTGTGCCTTGTAAGCGCCGACGCTCATGAAGACGATTCCTATCACTGCAATTAAAAAAACCAGAAACATCTTTTTCTTCATCGTGGCATCCTCCGATATTAAAGGGGTAGAGCAAAATTTCTCACACGACTAAACCGGCAAATTACACGTCATTGTCTTTGTAAGGTTACGTCACCTCCCTTCCTCGGCTGGTTTCCGGTCCGAAAATGCTGCGATTCGCAAGATATCATATCGTCCAGAAAATTGTTATTTATATGAGAATACGAACCAAATACCTTTTAATTTCATATAACAAATGTAACCATAAGACAACAAAAATCGTAAGTGGTCACAGGTGCAAGGGCTCTGGTCGCCTCTGATTCCGCGGAGTTGGATCGAGGGCATAGACCTTATACCTCTGAAGGGGTGTTCATGAATCAGGGCCCTTTCTTGCGGGCATGGCCCACACATGGATTGTTGACACCAGGGCCGTTCCTCCCCTATACTCAGTAGCTGAACGAAAACCCTGTTCAGGCACTATTGAATATTCAAGAATTGAAAATTGAAAATTGATGGAACAAAATTTTCATTAACACAACCTTTTCTCATATTTCACTGTTTTTTGATTTTCCGGGTTTCCGTTCGGGGACTACCTATTATCGCATGTCAATGCCTGATCCCGAGAACGTGGGCTTGCTGCATAATGAAGAGGGGGTATGGTCTCGCGACTACTCGAATTTATCAGGACCGATGTCTGGAGAATTCGGCTGAAGGATCTTTCCAGGAAGAGATCGTTCGGCATCCGATTGCTCAGAATCGTGCTCCTGGCCACTCGGGGGTTCAATGAGGACCGGATCCATCTGAGGGCCTCGGCACTGACTCTCTATTCCCTGTTCAGCATAGTCCCTGTGCTGGCTATGATCTTCGGCATTGCCAAGGGGTTCGGGTTTGAAAAGTTTCTGCAGGAAGACCTCTTGGAAAGATTTCACGGCCAGGAGGAAGTGGCGACCCGAATCATTGATTTCGCCCAATCCCTGTTGGAAGCAACAAAAGGCGGGGTCATAGCGGGCGTCGGCCTGATCATCCTTTTCTGGACCGTAATACGGGTTCTGAGAGATGTTGAAAATTCCTTCAATGCCATCTGGGGCATAGAAGACGCCCGGAGCCCCGGAAGGAAGTTCAGCGATTACCTGACCATCCTTGTCGTTTGTCCCATCCTGTTGACCATGTCGGGCAGCATCACCATTTTTGTCAGTACCCAAGTGGAAATGATCACCGCGAAATTTGCCCTGCTGGGGTATTTCAGCCCTCTGATATCCCCGCTGCTGAAGTTGTTGCCCTTCTGTGTGATCTGGGCGGTTTTCGCGTTTATTTACATCTTCGTGCCGAATACCCAGGTGAGATTCAGGTCGGGTTTTATCGCAGGCATCATTGCCGGGACGGTTTATCAGACGGTTCAGTGGGGATATATCTATTTTCAGGTGGGGGTTTCCAAATACAACGCCATCTACGGGAGCTTTGCCGCCCTCCCTCTCTTTCTGGCATGGCTCCAGATCAGTTGGGTGGTCGTCCTTATCGGCGCGGAGATCGCTTTTGCCCATCAAAACGTGGACACCTACGAGTTTGAACCGGATTCACAAAAAATCAGCGTATCCTTCAGAAGGCTTCTGTCTCTCATGGTTGCCCATCTGTTGATACGGCGGTTTGCCGACGGTGAGAAGCCGTTGACCGCCCAGGAGATATCCCACACCCTCGAGATTCCCATTCGCCTGTTGCGGCAGATCCTCTTTGAGCTGGTTGACAGCGGCATTGCGTCTGAAATCAAGGCCATTGACGAGAATGATCCGGCTTACCAGCCGGCCTTCACCATCCATGGTTTGACGCTGGCCCATGTGCTCGAGGCCTTGGATCAGAGGGGCGTACGTTCCATTCCAGTGGCGGAAACAAAGGCGTCGGCGTCACTCTCAGAGGCCTTAGAGGCGTTCAGGGAGGCGATCGAAAAAGCTCCGGCCAACCGGCTTCTGAAGGATATCTAACCGGCTGATGGCATAAACGTGCTTTGCTGATACAGTCATGGTATCGGCCCCTTGAATCATCAGTTCAATCGATCCGTACTGTGGCTCATTTCACCGCTGCCACAGACCTGCTCCGGGAAGGACGGGCGAATCGCCTGGAAAACCTCCCGCTTCCCACAACGCTTTTGATGAGTTCCTCAGGCGCGCCCGACCTGTTCGTATGAGGGGGTCGGGAGGGTTGCCGGAGATGAGGAGTTTCCTGATGGATCTTCTGACGGGCTGGAGAGAAAACAGAGAGGCATGGACTCCAACAATTCGAACCCCATGGCGGGAACCGTTGTAAACGAACAGGAAACAGACTGGAGCAGGGATATGACTCAAAAAAGACTTGAACCTTATAGGGCATACCAGGAATATTCGGTTGCGGAGATGATGCAGCGGGCGGCTGATTTTTTCATGGAGATGACACGACGCAGAAGCGTACGCCAATTCGCAGATCGCCCCGTCCCCGTGGGGGTTATCAAAGACTGTATCCGAACGGCGGCCACTGCGCCCAGCGGCGCCAACCTCCAGCCCTGGACCTTTGTGGTGGTGTCGGACCCGGAAGTGAAAAAACAGATCCATGACGCCGCGGAGATCATCGAGCGTGAATTCTATACAGGCGAAGCCACACGGCAGTGGGTGGATGCGCTCGGCCATCTGGGGACCACCTATCATAAACCGTTTTTGCTGTCAGCGCCCTATCTCATTGTCGTCTTCGCCCAACGTCATGGCTATGGTAAGGACGGCAAAAAGCAGAAACACTACTATGTGCATGAGTCGGTGGGCATCGCAACCGGCATGCTCATCACGGCCCTCCACCATGCCGGGCTGGCAACATTGACCTATACACCCTCTAAAATGGCCTTTTTAAACGGGGTGCTGTCCAGGCCTTCGAATGAGAAGCCTTACATGATCCTGGTGACCGGTTATCCGGCAGGCGGCGCGGAAGTTCCGGTGTTACCAAAGAAATCCCTGGAAGAGACAGCCGTTTTTGTTTGACTTTAAAGATCCATTTCTGAGACGTTAAGGCAGAATGATCAAGACCCTATGCGGGCCCCGGGGCGCGAAGTACCTGGGGTTGCGCCGCTCAACTGTATCGTTATGCGGAGAACGTTATGAAACTCCAAACAAATCCAAAGGTTGTGGCGCGGCTTGCAGCGGAACATGAGGAAGACAACTGGGGATTCCGCTCCTTCCTTAAGGGGGTCGACCTGGAAATCGAGGAGCTCGACGCCATTGTCCATAGACACTATGAGGCCGTGTCGAGCCGGATTGATTGTTGTGCGTGCGGCAACTGCTGCCGCGAGATCCTTCCCCTTCTTGGCGCATCCGATGTTGCGAGACTGGCCTCCGGCTTGGACATATCGGAAACAGAAATGATTGACCGGTTCCTTGTGCGGGAGGAAGAAGACCACACGTTCACCTTCAGCAAAAGGCCTTGCCCGTTCCTCTCGGGCAATCGGTGTACAGCATATGAGTTTCGACCGGACGATTGCCGGTCTTTTCCCCATCTGCACAAGTCCGAGTTTGTATCTCGCCTGATCCAGGTAGTCCAAAACTGCGCGATCTGCCCGATCGTGTTCAATGTGTTTGAGCGGCTGAAGGATGAGTTCCGACGTGAACCTGACATTGTCTGGGACGAGGAAATGGACTGGATTGATGTATGACGGGTCAAGAAAAGTATCTGGTACGGGATGAGATCAATGTTAAACCCATGCTCCGGAACATGTCCATAGCGCGTACTTTGTTGGCGAAAAGACTTTTTACAATGGAGGTATTCGATGGATCAGATCAACTTGGGAGCAATGATTCCCGCCTACCCCATGCCCGTTTCCCTTGTGGGCGCCCGGGTGGACGGCAAGCCCAATTTCCTGACGGTGGCATGGTTTACCACGGTCAGCCATAAGCCGCCGAGAGTCGCCATTGCCCTCGGTAAGGGGCATTACACCAATCCCGGAATCAAAGAGAACAAGGCCTTCAGCCTTTGTCTCCCTTCCGAGGATATGGTGGAGGCCACGGACTATTGCGGCATGGTCTCAGGGAAAAAGACCGATAAGTCCGGGGTCTTTGAGGTATTCTATGGGGAGCTGAAAACAGCCCCGATGATCAAAGGCTGTCCCCTCAACCTGGAATGCAAGCTGGTGGAAATGGTGGAGGGTGATTCAAATGAGATATTCATCGGTGAAATTGTAGGGACCTACACAGAAGATAGATTTCTGACGGACGGTAAATTGGATTTCAAAAAGATGAAGCCCTTGATCCTCTCTCATGCCGACATTTCCTATTGGCGCCTGGGCGAACCCGTGGCCGGGGCATGGAACATAGGTAAGAAATACAAGGCTGAGAGTAAATGACGCTTTTTCAGTGAACAGCTCAGCCGGTTTCGTTGAATCGGCGGACACTTATATCCGAGATGCCCATCTCCATGCAGGACCTGAACACCGTTGGCTGCTGTATTTACAGGATCATAAAGGGCAAGAAAGGACGGCCATTTCGTCCCATCCGGCGCAGGAACATTTAGGCATCAACAGGCCAATGGGTATTTAAAAAGCCGAGTAGTTCTTTGTGCCACACCTCAGGCCTGTCCAAATAGCAGGGATGGGAGCCGCCTTCCACTATCACCAGTCTGGAATTGGGAATCTCCTGATGCAGAAATTTTGCATTCTTCACCGGGGAAACCTTGTCATCGCTTCCCCAAACCAGGAGACAGGGGACCTCGATCATCTTGAAACGATCGTTGTTTTTCTCGATATCCACAGACCCCACCAGGACGAGACCGCCGACCATGTCCGGCCGGGTAAAGATGAACTCCTGGCAGTGTCGACCTCCCATGGAGGGGCCGATGAGCACCGGTCGGACCATGCCCAAAGCCTGAATGCCCCCGGCCAGGACCTCTACTGTGGGGATCCGGCATTCGGAAGAAAGGCCAAATCCCGGCATGTCCAAGGCCAGGACCTCAAAACCGGCTCGGGCCAGTTGATCAAGTGTGCCGATTTCATGCCAGGTCTCGGCTGAAAAATTGGCTCCGTGCAGAAGGATGATCGATTTTCCGGTGCCCGGGGCGTGAAGGGAGTTCAGCTCACATGGCCCTGCACTTATTGTTTTTTTGGTGATGGTATTCATGCGGATCACCTTTATTGCATGTTATTGTTCTAAAGCAGATACCCGCAACCAATCCCGCCCAAATATAGGCGGGACTCACACAAAGACGCAAAGCACACAAAGGATTTTTTTGTAAAGAAACGGAAACATGCCTCTTTCTCTGTGTTCTTTGTGGCTCCGTGTGAGTCTACAAATAAGGCGTACTGAGATACAAACAGATTTTCTTGTTTTTTGTTACAGGGTTATTGGAAATAAGGTACTAAATATACACAAAAGCGGACAAGAATACAATGATATGCCCGGAAGGGCAAGGGAATTCCCAAGAAGCCCTACGGTCAGTCCAAAATGGTTATAGAGATGGGATCGCTATTTAAAGACATACCACCGGAACTGCCTGAAGAAATCTTCGACACCATATGCGCAAGAGACAGCGTAAAGATTGAACGAATAGTATCGAGAGGACACGCTTCGCCTGAAGGGTTTTGGTACGATCAGGACCGGAATGAGTTCGTTTTGGTTGTGAAGGGAAGTGCCGGCTTGAGGCTCGAAGGTGAAGCTGATATCCTTGTCCTGAAGGCAGGTGATTATGTGAACATCGGTTCTCATGTAAAGCATCGTGTTGAATGGACCGATGCCTCATGCGATACCATTTGGCTTTCCGTGTACTATTGAAGTCCGCCGAATCCGTCACCCCGTCACCCTACGTCTCACTTGGGGTATTGAAGGATTACATGTCATTGGTGCACCCGGAGAAATTCATATCCATGGCACAGAGCGTCGGCTTAAGCACAAAGGGGAAGAGGATATGGAAGGCGGCCGGGGGGAAGGAATTCGTTGCTCTGGATCTTTACCCATCGCATACCAAGGGGGACGGCTGAATGGACGGTCCTTCGCACGTATTTCGGCTGATGACGGTTATACAATCAGAGATATCATGCAGATGATCGTCAAAATTGTGATCAGCGTAGCCGTTATCCTTGCGGCCACGGCAATCGGAAAGCGGCTGCCGTCTACGGCCGGTCTAATCGGGGTCATGCCGCTTACCGGCGCACTTATCCTGGTGTGGGTGTATTTGGAAAACAGGGGGGATCCTCACGCCATGCAGGATTTCGCCAAAGGCGCCCTCTGGGGAATCCTGCCCAGCATCCTTTTCTTTATCGTGGCATTCTTCTGCTTCAGAAAGCATCTTCCATTGTCTATCGTTCTCATCTCAAGTTTTGGAGCATGGCTGGCTGGAGCAGTGGTTCATCAATGGCTTTTGAAATGAACGGATATCACGCTTCCGGGCCTGAGATATTCTGAAGCTCCTGCCTCCCTTTTTCCTGATTGACAAAAAGAAGGAGGATGCCCCCGGCCAGGAAAAAAAAGGAGACCGCCGTGATGCTGATCCTCGACGCCATATTGCTGGAATATCCCATGGATCGGACCGCAAGACCGACCCCGCCCATGAACCCCGGACCGATGATTGCGGAGAATTTCCCCATCATATTGTAGAACCCGAAATATTCAGCTGATTTTTCGGCAGGAATGATTTTCGCATAAAAGGAGCGGCTCAAGGCCTGGATGCCGCCCTGGACCAGCCCGACGGCCATGGCCATAATATAAAATTCCCTGCTGGTGTTCATGAAGGGCGCCCAGAGCGTAATGAAGAGATAAACCGCAATGGCCGCGAAGATGGCCTGCTTGGCCCCGATCCGGTCACCCAGGAATCCGAATCCGATGGCAGAGGGGAATCCCACGAATTGCGTGATGAGGAGGGCGACGATCAGGTCATTGGTTTCAAGACCGATGGAGATACCGTAATCCACGGCCATTCGGATGATTGTATCCACGCCGTCGATGTAGAGCCAGTAGGCCAGGAGGAAGAGGAAGATGGTCTTGAGGCGGCGGATTTTTTGAAAGGTATTCTTCAGCTCACTGAACCCTCCCCGCACCATATTAACACCGGATGCCGGTTTCGTTGTAGGGGGTTCTCGGACAAAGAGAAACAGCGGTATTGAAAATACGGCCCACCAGATTCCCACGGTGAGGAAGGAAAACTGCACGGCCTCACCCGGTCCGGAAAAACCGAAGGTCCCAGGGCTCAGGGTCATCCAGACGTTCAGGGCGAAAAGGACGCCGCCGCCCAGATATCCGAGAGAAAACCCGAGGGCGGAGACCACATCCATCTTCCTCTCGGGCGCGACGGCCATGATCAGGGCATCATAGAAAATATTACCCCCGGCGAACCCGATGGTTGCGAAGACGTAGAAAATGACGGCCGCCGGCCAATTCCCCCTGGACACCGTGTACAGGGCCAGCGTCATGACGACGCCCATGAATGCAAAAAAGAGGAGAAATTTCTTTCTTGAGGACCCCTTGTCGGCAATGGCGCCCAGTGCAGGGGCGCAGAGGGCCACGGCGATTCCCGCCAAGGAGTTGGCCAGCCCCAACCGGGCGGTGCTCAGGGTGGTGTCTGCCCCGACGCTCCAGAACTGTTTGAAGAATACAGGAAAAAATCCGGCCATCACCGTAGTGGCAAAGGCCGAATTGGCCCAGTCATACATGGCCCAGCTGAAGATGGCTTTTCTGTTAGACTGTTGCATGGTATTGGGGGGGAATGGGTTGGTCCAGGCGTCGCTCCGTTGATGCCCTACTGGCACACTACGAACCCCGGCGATCGATTTTGATCGAATCGGTCAGGTCCATACACGCTCATTCCGAGAGTACATTCTCATAAGCTGTAAGCCCCAGTCGGGAGAAGATAAGAGGGTGAGAGGGTGAGAGGGTCCACCCAAGACCCGCAACCCTCAACTCGTGACCTGCAACCCACAACGAGCAACCCGCAACGAGACCATATTTCAACTCTCTTTGACTATGTTTCAGGCGACAAAAGACCTGCCTTGAGAAATTCCTGGTTGAACCTGGCAATGTTTGTAATCGAAATGGCCTTTGGGCAGACCTGTTCGCACTCGGTCTCGTTGCTGCAGTTGCCGAAACCCAGCTCATCCATTTTTCGCAACATACTGAGAGCCCTTTGAGCCGCTTCTGGTCTTCCTTGTGGGAGGAGGGCCAGATGGGAGATTTTGGCCCCCACAAAAAGCATGGCCGACGCATTGGGGCAGGCAGCCACGCAGGCCCCGCACCCGATACATGCAGCCGCATCCATGGCCAGTTCGGCGGTTTTCTGGGGGACGGGGATGGTGTTGCCGTCCGGGGCCCCGCCTGTATTGACGGAGACATATCCCCCCGCCTGGATGATCTTGTCAAACGCGCTTCTGTCCACAACCAGATCTTTAATGACCTTGAACGCCTTTGCGCGCCACGGCTCAATGACAACGGTGTCTCCATCCTTGAAATGCCTCATATGAAGCTGGCACAGGGTCGTTTCCTTCTGGGGACCGTGAGCGATGCCGTTGATCACGGCCCCGCACATCCCGCAGATCCCTTCACGGCAATCATGATCAAAGGCGATAGGGTCTTTCCCTTCGAGGGTCAGCTTGTTGTTCACGCCGTCCAGCATTTCCAGAAAGGACATATCCGTTGAGATCTCCCTGGCCTCGTAAATCTCCATGTGCCCTTTATCACCAGTCCCTTTCTGGCGCCAGACCTTAAGGGTCAGATTGATCGTTTTACTCATTTATAGCTCCTCTGGGTCAGCCCGACATTTTCGAAAGTAAGGGGCTCCTTGTGAAGCCTGGGCGCCTCTCCCTGTCCCGTGAATTCCCATGCCGCAACATAGCAGCATGCTTCATCGTCGCGCAGGGCCTCGTGATCCGCCGTCTGATATATTTCATTAAAATGACAGCCGCAGGATTCCTTCCGGCTCAAGGCATCCTCAACCAGGAGCTCGGCAAATTCCAGAAAATCGGCGACGCGGCCTGCCCTCTCCAGGGACTGGTTGAAATCCGCGGATGCGCCCGGGACATTGACATCCTTCCAGAAGGCTTCCCGAAGTGCCGGAATCAGTTCCTTGGCCTTGCGCATCCCTGATTCGTTCCGCGACATGCCGCAATGTTCCCAGAGGATGTGGCCAAGTTCCCTGTGAAAATCGCTCACGGTCCGTTTCCCTTTGATGGAAAGGAGCTTCTCTGTGATATCATTCGCCCTCTTTACGGATTCGCCGAATGCCGTGTGATGTTCGTCCACGGGGTTAAGGGTAGCGCTTGCCAGGTAGCCTCCGATGGTATAGGGAATGATAAAGTATCCGTCGGCCAACCCCTGCATCAGGGCGCTCGCCCCGAGCCGGTTGGCCCCGTGATCGGAAAAATTGGCCTCGCCCAGGACGAAAAGCCCTGGAATGGTGCTCATCAGGTTGTAGTCCACCCATAACCCGCCCATGGTATAATGGATCGCAGGATAGATCATCATCGGGGTCTTATAGGGGTTATCGTCCGTGATCCTCTCGTACATCTGAAAGAGATTGCCGTATTTCTTTCGAATGGCGTCAACTCCGTCTCTCCTGATGGCATCCCTGAGATCCAGATAGACGGCATACCCGGTCGGTCCCACCCCTTTCCCCTGATCACACTGCTGCTTTGCATTCCGGGAGGCCACGTCGCGGGGAACGAGATTTCCAAAGCTGGGATATTTCTCTTCCAGATAATAGTCTCTTTCGCTCTCTGGTATTTCTTCCGGCGGACGTGTATCCCCCGCCTTTTTAGGGACCCAGACGCGACCGTCGTTTCGAAGACTCTCGCTCATGAGGGTCAGTTTGGACTGGTAATCGCCGTGCACCGGAATGCATGTGGGATGGATCTGCACAAAAGAGGGATGGGCGAAAAAGGCCCCCTGTTTGTAGGCCCGCCAGATGGCGCTCACATTGGAATTCATCCCGTTGGTAGAGAGAAAATAGGCATTGCCGTAACCGCCTGTGGCCAGCACCACCGCATGGGCGGAATGGCTTTCAATGGCGCCTGTAATCAGATTTCGAACGACGATGCCGCGGGCGCAGCCGTCGACCAGGACCAGATCCAGCATCTCCCGGCGGGGAAACATCCTGACCTGTCCCATGCCGATCTGCCGCATGAGCGCACTGTAGGCCCCCAGGAGGAGCTGCTGACCTGTCTGCCCTCTGGCGTAAAAGGTCCGCGATACCTGGGCCCCTCCAAAGGATCGGTTGGCCAGCAACCCGCCATAGTCCCGGGCGAAGGGCACCCCCTGGGCCACACACTGGTCGATGATTTCAACGCTGACCTGGGCCAGTCGATAGACATTCGCCTCCCTGGAGCGGAAGTCGCCTCCCTTGATGGTGTCATAAAAGAGACGCCAGATACTGTCCCCGTCTCCCTGATAGTTCTTTGCTGCATTGATCCCGCCCTGGGCCGCGATGCTGTGTGCGCGACGGGGGCTGTCCTGGATGCAGAAGGTCTTGACATGATATCCCAGTTCAGCCAGGGTGGCCGAGGCAGAGGCCCCGGCGAGCCCCGTGCCCACCACGATGATCTCATACTTCCGCTTATTGGCCGGGTTGACCAGCTTCAGCTCAAAACGATGGCGGTCCCACTTTTGTTGCAGCGGACCTTCCGGCACCTGTGAATCAAGAGGCATGCAACATCTCCTTAGCTGTTTATCATCATAAAAACGGGGATGGATCCAAAGCCAGCCGCGACGAACAGGCTAAATATCAGGCTGAGCGTCCGGATCAGGGGCATATATTTGGGATGATTGGCGCCGAGTGTCTGGAATGCGCTC
This sequence comes from Deltaproteobacteria bacterium, assembly GCA_021737785.1. Lineage (NCBI taxonomy): Bacteria > Pseudomonadati > Myxococcota > Myxococcia > Deltaproteobacteria bacterium. The sequence continues at coordinate 13,588 of JAIPDI010000003.1, read as the reverse complement.
CAGAAGCCGTGCTTGACGTGAAAGGCCGCAACAATCATTGAAAAGGCATAAAAGACGACATATTCCGGATTGGAAAAAACATCGGAAACGAGCCGGAAGATGCCCTGTGCACGGTAATCGACAAAATGGAAGGTCAACAGATGGAGAATCACAAAGACAAGGAGATAGAGACCGGTATAAGGCATCAGGGTGGAGCTGATGGTTCGGCCCCCGGCATTTTTTTTCATCACATACCGGACCGGTCTTGCCTGCCAGTTTTCCAGATAGAGGAGGGCTGCGAGAAGGATATGGATGATGGCCAGAACCAGGAGACCGATTTCGGCCGCGTTGATTAGCAGGCCAAAGGAATGAAGGTGTTCGGAATAGGCATTAAACCGTTGCTCCCCTCCGTAAATCGTGAGGTTTCCAAAAAGATGAACCGCCAGAAAGGCACAGAAACTGAGTCCGCTAAGCGCCATCATCTGTTTCTTGGGTATGGACAAAAAAAGAGTCTTGATGAACCCGTTCATTTTATCGTTATTCCCCTCCTGGACCATAGGGATTATCGCACGATCCCCAATTTATTTTTTGGACGTCTGTTTATGGATGGCGGTTCCTCCGGAAGTGCGTTGTTTTCGAAAGGTCAAGAGAGACGGGAATGGTAATTGTATACAAATCCTATCCCATGGGATCGATTTTTTTTACTCTCGCAATGTTGCCCTGTCAAGCTTTTTCCCCTATTCTCCCTTTGGGCGATGGACGCAGGTCACCGTGTGACACACAACAGCTCCTTATGTGAAAGCCCCTGATCCATGTTCTCCGGATCCTCCTTCGGTAATGCCTTCTTACTCCCAGGGTGGGTTGAGAATTCCAGGGCCTTTTCCACGGCCCTTGACGGAATGGGAGAAATAGGGTAAGTGTCGTTGACCATCCATATGTAAGGTCCTTTTTGCGCTCCGCTGGTTCGAGCAATATTCTTTCCGGGACATGGCCTCGGCAGGGGAGAAGGAAATGGGCTTTGAGAAGGACTGTTATTTCGGGCCGGAGGAGATCTGTTGGTGAATCATCAAATTATATTGAAAGACGCCTACAAGGGGTACACCCTTGACCAGGATAAAATCATGTCTCCTGAAGAAACGGTCCGGCGTTTCAGGGAGAGGCTTCAAAGTCTGGACATGGATATCCTGGAAGAGACCGTTCGCATCGATAACGGCAGACTCGACATCCCGGTCTATTTCAGTGTATGCGGCCGGGACGCCGAGGCTGTCATCGGGACACGAAAACAGATGGGGAAGGGGGGCACACCGGCCCAGTCCGAGGCGAGTGCGGTCATGGAACTGGCGGAACGATTCAGCCTTTTCAGCTTCTCCAAAAATCCTGAAAACTTCATGGTGGAGGAGTACCGAAATATCCGGGACCACGCCCTCCCTTTTGAGATGATTGCCCTGTCGGTCCATGATGATTCGGAAGACCTGAATGCCGCCCGGGAGATCTTTTCACGATTGCCGCTCAAATGGACCTGGGGATACAACATGACAAGACATGAAGCCGTCCTGGTGCCTTTTGACTGGTTTTTCGCCATCAATGAGTTTAACGGCGCTTCGGCCGGAAATTGCGCGGAGGAGGCGATCAGCCAGGGGATCTGCGAGGTGGTGGAACGGCACGTATCCTCCCTGGTCAGCAGAGGGAGGCTGAAGACGCCGGCCATCGACCTGGACAGCATCACCGATCCCCTGGTCTCGGAGATCATCGGGAAATACCGTAAGGCGGGCATTCGGCTGTTTGCCACGGATTTTACATTGAACATGGGAATCCCGTCGGTCGGGGTCCTTGCCTATGATCCGGCCACGTTCCCGGAAAAAAGCGAGATTGTTTGGACCGCAGGCACCACGCCCGATCCCCAGAAGGCCTTGAACCGTGCCTTGACCGAGGTGGCCCAACTGGGGGGCGATTTCAATTCCGGATCCAATTATGTGGCCAGTGGGCTTCCCAAATTCAGGGGCCTGTCCGAGGCCGAGTTCATCCTCCGGTCCGACGATTGCATCGATATCCTCAGCCTTCCCGATCTCTCCCACACCAATATCCGGGTGGAGGTGGAAAACTGCATCCGGGCAGTGGCCCGAACAGGAATGGAAATCATACTAATAAACGTGATGCATCCCAAACTGGGGATCCCCGCATTTTATACCATCATGCCCGGGGCACATTTCAGGGAAAGGGCCGCCGGCACCAGCGTGGGGATGTTTACGGCCAAACTGATTGCTGAGAAAGGAAACCCGGAATGGGCCGTATCAGAGTTGAAACAAATGGACCGGATGCTGCCGGACAAATATTATGTCAAATTCTTTTTAGGCCTCTCATACATGGAACAGAATGACCTGTCAAACAGCCTGGCCGCTCTTCAGAAGGCCCTTGAACTGGAGCCCAATGACGAAGACAGGGTCAGCATCTACGCCTATCTGGGGGCCTGCCTCAAGGATCTGGAGCAGTACGGCGAGGCCATTGAAATCCTTGAAAAGGCGGCGCAGATCGATGATGAGCGACCGGACGTGTATAATCTCCTGGGATTTTGTCATTTCAAACAGAAGGCGCATGAGAAGGCCATTTCGGCCTTCCGGAAGGTTATTGAACTCAATCCCGCGTCGGCCATCGACTATGCCAACATCGCCTCCAACTACAGGGACCTGGGCGAGAGGGATAAGGCGGTACAATACTACAAACTGGCCCTGGAACTGGATGAGAGCATCGATTTTGCAAGGGAAAATCTCAGGAGATTAGGGGCTGAAGTATGAAAAAATCCGGGAGGCGGCCTTGACTACCGGCCTCATGAGATTATTTTCATGGCCAAGTCTCTTGGATCCGGGCGACGGTCACCGGCGCCCGGTATGGGGTATACGGGATATGCAGTATGTGACAACCAGTGACAAGGGCCGGGCGTCAGGAGTCAGCGGTCCGGGGCCAGAAAACGCTCAATTTTAGTATCGGGAAACGAGCAACCCGCGCAGGCGGCCCAAGATTTTGGGCGCAAGGGGTTCATGCTTCACCCAGTAGCCAGTAACCAGTATCGAGTATCCAGCAACCAGCAACCAGGAACCGAGGTTTGTTCATGATAGAGGTAAACCATCTCAGTAAATATTTCGGGGAAACCGGCGCTGTGAATGACATCTCCTTTACCGTGGAACGGGGAGAGGTCCTGGGCTTCTTGGGCCCCAATGCCGCGGGGAAGTCGACGACCATGCGGATGATCACCGGATTTCTTACCCCTACCTCAGGGACGGCCGTTATCGGAGGGAGCGATATCCTCGAAGACTCTTTGGGGGCCAGGAAAAAGATCGGATATCTCCCTGAGAACGCCCCAGCCTACCCTGACATGACGGTTTCAGGATTTCTCGGCTTCATTGCCGGGATTCGGGGGTTTTCCGGCGATGACAGACGGGCGCGCATTCGAGACACCATTGACCGCTGTTTCCTCTCCGATGTCCGGAATCAGACCATCAACACCCTTTCCAAAGGATATAAGCAGAGGGTCTGCTTTGCACAGAGCATCCTCCACGATCCTGAATACCTTATCATGGATGAACCGACAGACGGCCTCGATCCCAACCAGAAACATGAGGTTCGTGCCATGATCCGTGACATGGCCCGTGACAAGGCCATCGTCCTTTCCACCCACATCCTGGAAGAGGTGGAACAGGTATGCACGCGGGTCATGATCATCGCCCGGGGTCGCATCATGGCGGATGATACGCCCGAAGGCCTGAGGAAACGGTCGGCCCTCCATGGGGCGATCTGTCTGACAGTCAGAAAGGAGGGTGGAAAGGACCTGCTCGAAGGCATCCGGGACCTCCCCGAGGTCCATCGGAGTGAGGTAGTGGGTGAGAGCGAAGGAGATATGACGCTCCGTCTCTTTCCGAAGGAAACCGCTTCTTCCCGTGACAGCGGGGCGGATCGGATTGTCCGGCGCCTGTTTGAAAAGGGGTTTTCCGTGGAGACATTTTTTGTGGAAAAGGGCCGGTTGGATGAGGTTTTCCGAATGATTACCAGACCGGATTCGCCGACGACGGACCGGATTGCCTAGTCGGCTGTGATAACACGATCTGAATGGGGTAACTATGAATGATTTTGTAAGGAACACTTCGGGGATCCTGATACGGGAATTTGGCGGATATTTCGGGTCGCCGGTGGCCTATGTCTTCATTGTCATTTTTCTGATGCTGTGCGGGTTCTTCACCTTTTCCCTGAGCCATTTCTATGAGATCGGCCAGGCAGACCTTCGGATTTTTTTTGAGTGGCATCCCTGGATCTTCCTCTTTTTGGTGCCTGCTGTGGGGATGCGGTTGTGGGCCGAGGAACGCCGCACCGGGACCATCGAACTTATCTTGACCCTGCCGGTCACCCTTGTGCAGGTCATTGTGGGAAAATTTCTGGCTGCATGGCTGTTCATCGGTGTGGCCCTGATCCTGACCTTTCCGATGGTGCTGACCGTTCTTTATTTGGGCGATCCGGATATGGGGGCCATCGTATGCGGGTATTTCGGCAGCTTTCTCATGGCCGGGGCCTACCTGAGCGTGGGGTCCATGACCTCCGCCATGACGCGGAACCAGGTGATCAGTTTTATTCTTGCCGTGGTGATCTGCCTATTTCTGGTATTGGCCGGGTGGCCGCCCATAACGGATGCCCTGACCGGATGGGCCCCTGTCTGGTTGGTGAATGTGGTCTCCGGATTCAGTTTTATGCCCCATTTCGCGTCCATGGAACGGGGAGTCGTGGATCTGCGCGATCTTATCTATTTTGTATCTGTGATATTTTTCATGCTTTTTGCAAACGGTGTGATCCTGCAGAACCGCAGGGCAAACTGAGGAGGCGCTGACAATGGCAATGGGAAAAGGTTACGATTATAGGAAGGCGCTCGTATCGGTTACGGGATTGGCGACGCTATTTCTTGTCCTGGTCTTTGTCAACATCATTGCATCGTATGCAACCATTCGATGGGATGCCACTGAAGACAATGCCTACTCTCTTTCAGACGGGACGCGGCAGATCCTCGATACCATGACAGAACCGGTTACCATCAAATTTTTCTACTCCAGGAGCAATCCCGATATCCCGGCCGAAATCAAGGTTTATGCCAAACATGTGGAAGATTTTCTCTCCGAATACCGGCACGTGGGCAAGGGCCGGATCAAAGTGGAGGGGGTGGATCCAAAACCCGACTCGGATGAGGAGGAATGGGCCCAGAAGTACGGCGTCGAACCTATGCGGACCCCGGGCGGAAAGGTCTATTGCGGCCTGGTCTTTCTTTCTGCAGACCAGGAAGAGGTCATCCCATGGCTGGATCCGGCAAAGGAACAGATGCTGGAATACGATCTTACCAGCATTATCCAGGGGCTTCAGACTACGGAAAAAAAGGGGGCCGGCATCATCAGCAGCCTTCCGGTCTTCGGGACCAAGGGAAGGGCGATGCCGGGCCAGGCTCCGGGGGAGGAATGGCTCTTTGTCACAGAGATGAAGAAGATCTATGATGTCCAGGCAATCAGCCCTCTGGTCCAGACCATCGATCCGTCCCTGGATCTCCTCATGGTGGTGTATCCAAAAAATATCAGTCCCCGGTTGGAGTACGCGATAGATCAATATGTCCTTTCGGGAGGGAACGCCATTATCTTTGTGGACCCGTTGTGCGTTTCAGACCGGGAACAGGGACAGCAGCAGTTCATGCGGTCTTCGGGAACTTCCCTGGATAGGGTTTTCAAGGCATGGGGGATATCGATGGATCCGGCCAAGGCTGTCGCCGATTTCGGTCAACCGACCCGGGTCAGGACCGGCAGCAACAGCACCGAAGACAACCCCCTGATGATATCGGCCAGGGGCGATGCATTTAATCGGAAGGACGTTGTCACCGCAGGTCTGGAGAGCATGCTCTTCCCGGTGGCCGGGGCGATCGAGAAGACCGGCGACATGGACCATGAATTCGAGCCGCTGGTGGATTCGAGCACCAATGCTGCCCTGACGGATGCCTTCAATGCATTCCTGGGCATGGAAGCCGTGAAAAAGGGGTTTGTTTCGGCCGGGAAGTCATTCAACCTTGCGGTCCGCCTTCGAGGGAAATTCAAAACCGCATTTCCCGAAGGCCGTCCCGAATCAGAAGGCCCTGGGACTGAATCCCCTGAGGCGCCGAAGGGCCCCCATCTCAAAGAAGCGAAAACGGTCTCGACCCTTATCGTTGTCTCTGATGCGGATATGCTTGCCGATCAGTTTTATGTGCAGCGGAGCAATTTCTTCGGCCTACCCATCTCAGAGATGTTCAACGATAACCTGAACTTTTTTTCCAATGCCGCGGAGATCCTCACAGGAAGCGACGAGCTGATCGGGCTCAGGTCCCGTGGAAAGCTGGAAAGGCCGTTTACGGCGGTCCTGGAGCTGAAACGAGAGGCCCAGGAACGCTGGCTGTCAAAGGAAAATGAACTGGTTCAACAGATTGAAGAAACCAACCAGAAACTCCGCCAACTGGAACAACAGAAGGACGGTTCCCAGAAAATGATTATCAGCCCTGAGCAGGAGGCGGAGGTGGCCCGGTTCAAGGAGAAGCGTCAGAAGATCAATCGGCAACTGAAAGAGGTTCGAAAAAACCTGCGCGCCGATATCGAGACCCTCGGCGCCACTCTCAAAGGAATCAATATATTTCTAATGCCCTTTTTGGTCTCCATCATAGGGATAGCTTTTGCCATCTATAAACAGAGGAAGATCAGGAGAAAATGAAGCCGAAGACACTTGTGATTCTGTTGGTCGTTCTGGCGGTCCTCGCAGGCGCGGGGACCCTCCTCATTCATTCAGGGGGTATGCGCTCCCCATCGGGAGAGATGGGCGCGTACCTTTTGGAAGACCTCCCGGTCAATGACATTGCTTCAATTATTATCAAGACGCCGACGTCAACTGTTTCTCTGACGAGGGCGGACCATTCATGGATTGTGGAAGAGCGTTTCGGCTATCCGGCGGATTTTTCCAAGCTCTCTAATTTTGTGAGGACCCTGAAAGAGGCCAAGGTCGGACGGAAATTCAGCGCCTCGGACCCGGTCTTACAACGCCTTTCCATCAAATCTCCAGAGGACGGCGATGCCTCGGAAGAAGAGACAGGGACCCATGTCCGGATGACAAACTCAGAAGGGAAGGCGCTTCTCGACATGGTCTTGGGGAAAACCAGATCCAAGGATCCGCAGAAAGGTCCCCCGGACGGCCAGTATGTAATGTTGGGCGATGCCTCCGAAATCTACCTGATCGACAAAATTCTGTCCTCATTTGAGAGCGGGCCTGCGGACTGGCTGGAAAAAAGCCCGATCCGGGTTGATGCCGGGGAAATCCGGAAGATTGCCTGCCTGGGACCAGGGTCACCTTCTGTTCGCTACGCCTTTGAGCGCCCTGCCAGGGGGAAAGACTTTGTGCTGACAGATCCTTCGACAGATAAGACGATCAAAAAATCCTCTCTCAATCGATTGGCCAATGCCCTGTCGTCTCTCAAGATCACGGACGTGGATCCCTCCTCCGCATCCTCAGAACCGATGGCAAGAGGTGCCTCTGTGCGCCTGGACTACACGCTTTTCGATGGCCGGGTGTATGGTGTCGCCGTGGGAGAGGACTGCTCGCCGACCGTTCCCTGCAGGATCCGGATCGAAGTCGGCTATGACCCTCCGGGGCCTTCGGGACCGGCGGAAGCCGGTGAGAGGGCCGAGACAGAAGCGGCGCCATCTCCTGAGGCCAAGAGCGAAGAGGCAAAAGGAGTTGCCGAGGCAAGAGAAGAAAACGAGCGTTTGAAACCCTGGGTCTTCACCATCCCGGAATGGCAGTATCAGGCTTTTTTTACCGATCTGGAACAGATGCTCGAAAAAGAGACGGAAAAAAAGAGGATGGGCGGCGATCCCGGCAGATAATGCCCACTTTTTTCTTGACCCTTGACAAATTGATATAATAGCATATTAAATTCCTTGTGGCCTGGTTTCATTTGCGGGTCGAATTTGTTCTGAGGAATCGTTTCCTCCTGCCGGAGTGGCGACCTTGCGCTTGAGACCGTATTATGAACTTGGGAAAGGAGGTTGGCACTTTGGGAGAAGGAGTTGTGAAGTGGTTCAGTGAGAGAAAAGGGTTTGGGTTTATTGAGCAGCAAGATGGTCAGGATCTGTTTGTTCACCACTCGGCGATCAATATGCCGGGTTTTCGAACGCTCAATGAAGGTGACAGGGTAAACTTTGAGATTGAAGAAAGTGACCGTGGGCCTAAGGCCAAGAACGTCACCAAGATGTAATCCATTAAGTCGAATTCGTAAAAGGCACCCCGTCCGCAATGAGATGGGGTGCCTTTTTTGATTGACGATTGACGATTGAACAAATCACACAACCCGTAACTTGCTCGGTTTGCCTAAATCCTTATTCTTTAATCATTTTGTCCTAAATTATTTTGCCATTTTCAATTATCGCTTTATGCCCAAGCCACCCGACACCATTGAGCGCATTCTGGGGCCGGACGGGTGTTTGGCCCGATCGCTTCAGGGGTTTGAGTTCCGCCCTTCTCAGATTCAGATGGCCCGTCTCGCACAAGAGGCGATCCGCAGAAATATGCCCGCCCTGATAGAGGCTGGAACAGGGACAGGCAAGACCTTTGGCTATCTGGTCCCCGTCCTGCTCAGCGGGAAGAAAAGTGTCATATCCACGGGCACCAAAAACCTTCAGGAACAGATTATCTTCAAAGACATCCCTCTCCTGCGCAAGGGGACCGGGCTTCCCATCGATGCCGTGATGATGAAGGGAAGAGAAAATTATCTCTGCCTTCATCGGTATCGTCAATACACCTCTCAGGCCTCTTTTTTGAAGACATCTCAGACAGACAGAATCGGCAGAATCGAGAGTTGGCTCAGGAAAACCACTTACGCGGACCGGGGCGAGATCCCCTGGCTCAGTGACGATGATACGCTGTGGGCCGCCCTCTCTGCTTCATCCGACCAGTGTCTGGGATCGAACTGCCCCTGTCTGGATGACTGTTTCCTGGTACAGCTGCGCAGCAGGGCTGCCAGGGCCCGGATCATCGTTGTCAACCACTATCTTTTTTTTGCCGATCTGAAGGTAAAGGTAGCCGGATTCGGGGAGATCATCCCCCGGTTCCAGGCGGCTGTTTTTGACGAGGCCCACACCATCGAAGAGATCGCCACTTCCTATTTCGGCGAGAGCCTCAGCACCCGGCAGCTCACAGACCTGGTGGGCGACTTGCGCAAGGAGGTCAGGGACAGGGGTCAACTGGACAGGCGGTTGGATGTCATACAGGCCGGAGCAGAGCGTCTGAGGGGTGAATTTGAGGCATACGAGGAAAAGGGAAGACTTGCCCCGGAGTTCATGCTTCAGCTGAGCCAGGGCACGGGGCGCAACATCCAAGGCGGTCTCAAGGATATATGTGAGGACTCGGGTCTCAAGGATGATCCTCAGCTTCGGCCTCTTCTGGACAGGGCCAGGGAACTGGGCCGTCTGTTGGAGGAAATCCTCAGAAAACGGGACCACAACTGGCTCAACTGGTATGAGAAGCGAAAGAAGCGTCTGATCCTCCATGTATCGCCCCTCGATATATCCGAATCGATGAATGATCTCCTTTACGGCGCCATTCCAGCCACCCTTTTCACCTCTGCCACCCTGGCGACAAACGGGACATTCGATTATATCCGCACGCGCCTGGGGCTCCCGCAGACGACCCTTCATGAAATCTGTCCGCCTCACTTCGATTTCACGTCCCAGACGCTGCTCTACATTCCCAGACGCCTCTCCACCCCCAATTCGCCGGATTTCGGACGAGACGCCGGACACGAGATCATGAGAATCCTTCATCGGACCGAGGGGAGGGCACTGGTCCTCTTTACCAGTTATCATAACCTCAATATTGTGCATGAGATCCTAAGGGAGCAGCTCCCCTATACCCTTCACAGGCAGGGCGATGCGCCCCGGTCCGTCCTGTTGGACAGGTTCCGGGAGGATATCCATTCGGTTCTCCTGGCCACCGGGGCCTTCTGGCAGGGGGTGGATGTGCCGGGCGAGTCCCTGAGCTGCCTCATCATCGACAAGCTCCCCTTTGACTCCCCCGGAGATCCGGTTGTCTCCGCCAGGATCGATGCCATCCGCAGCCGGGGCGGGAATCCCTTTATGGAATATCAGATTCCCTCGGCCATTATCACATTGAAGCAGGGTCTCGGAAGATTGATCCGAAAGCGATCCGACCGGGGGATCCTTTCTATCCTGGATGTCCGGATCCTGACCAGCCGGTATGGCCGGTTCTTCCTGGAGAGCCTCCCTTCCATCCCCGTGACCCACAATCTGTCGGACATCGATTCATTTTTCGCTGAAACAGGTTCGACGCGTCAACGCCTCAACAAGATGTGAAGGAGAAACCGACATGCCCCCCAAGCCGTGGAAGGTTGTGACCAGCACATGGGATATGTCCTATCGGGTTTTCAACCTGCGCACAGATCAGGCCGTATCCCCCCGGACCGGCTTGACGCACCCGTTTTTTATTCTGGAATCGTCACCCTGGGTCAACGTTATCCCCCTTACCCCGAAACAGGAGGTGGTCCTGGTGAGACAGTATCGCCACGGCACCCGGTCGGTCACCCTGGAAATTCCGGGCGGCCTTGTTGAGGATTCAGATACGCCCGAAGATGCGGCACGAAGGGAACTGCTGGAAGAGACCGGCTATGTGGCGGAAGAGATGTCGGCACTGGGTTGGGTCCACCCGAATCCGGCCATCCTGAACAATCGCTGTTACACCTTTCTGGCCTTGAACGCGGTCTTCTCAGGCGCACGTCACCAGGACGACCGGGAAGACATCGAAGTCCTCCTCAGACCCCTGGCCGCCGTCCGGCGCCTGATCCGGGAAGGAGAAATATCCCACTCCCTGGTGGTGGCTGCTTTTTATCGCTTTTTCATGGAATATCGGCCGTGCTTCCCGCGTTGAAGCCATTTTGGATTCTCAGGAAAATGGCGAGGGTAGGGTCCGTAATCGCTGGTTTGGTCTGCGGGGTATTGATGGGAGATTGATATTTGAATGGATTTTGACCGGGGATGGTGCTGAGGCCGCGGTACGAACTGTATCAGGCCGCTAAAGTGAAGCCAGGCTTTCCGCCCACGCCGTTGCCTCCAGATAGGATTGGGGAATGGTTTCTTCTTCTACGCCTGCTTTTGTCACTGCGTCTCGTAATCGCTGCCAGTCTCCGGTTTCGTAGGAATATGCAATATCGAGATATGCGGCGAGCCTCCCTTCTCCCCGGACAATGGCCGATTTGATATCTTCCGAAAGGGGAAGCTTTTCCATTATGTCCATGATGGGTTCGTCAAGTATGGCGTCGATGAGGGAGAAGAGGCCAAGGGTAAAGAGTTCGGCTTCGTCCACATGAACGCCATCCCCCTTGCCCAGGAGTTCGCATAGCTTGGCCCTTATGATGGAGGCCCTTACCAGTTCATCCGGTTTGTCTTCCGCCAGGTTTGCCAAGGCCATCAGGGAGACGAATCGGCGGATTTCCTTTTCCCCGAGAAGGACAATGGCCTGCTTCATGGAGGAGACCTCCTGGACGCGTCTGAAATAGGCCGAGTTGATATATCGCATGAGCTTGTAGGCGATGGCCACATCCCGCTGGATCACCGTTTCAATGTGTGAGAAACTGCAATCCTCCCTGTTGGCCTCGGCCATGATCTGAAGGATGGTCAGTTTAGCCGGCGAGGTGCTTTTCCCCTTGAGTATCTCGGGTTTGCTGAAAAAATACCCCTGAAAGTATTCAAAGCCCATGTCGAGGGCCTGCCGGAATTCCTCATAGGTTTCCACTTTCTCGGCAAGGAGCTTCAGTTTAAAAGGGAGTAGCTTGCCCAAGAGATCTGCCAGCTTGTCCCTGGGCGTGAGTACGAAGTCGATCTTGATGATACCGGCAAGGGCCATGAGGGGCTCCAGGCTTTTCCTGTATACAAAGTCGTCCATGGCCAACTGGTATCCCATTCCACGCAATTCCCTGCATGCTTCCAGCACGGGTTCCACGGCCTCCACGTCCTCCAGGATCTCGACCACAAGCTTGTCTTTCGGGAAGAGCAGCGGGATCCTTTTCACAAGGAGCTGGTCGGTGAAGTTGATGAAGGCGAACCTGCCGCCGGTGATGGCGTCCATGCCCATGGAAAAAAAGCTGTGGGAAAGGATCTTGGAGGTAGCGGCGTGACCGTCTACATCGGGAAATACATTTGAGAGGCTGTCCCTGAAGAGGAGTTCATAGCCGTACAGTTTTTTCTTTCTGTTGAAGATAGGCTGCCTGGCTACATATATGTCCATTTTGGCTCTGTCTGCGCGGGCCGCAGGCCTGGTCAGAAGGCTTTTATTTTTCAGCAGAGTGACGTCATCATATCTCTAATAGAGGTCGTCGGGCCGTGGTGGTCCGGCCGTAGTGCCCTCTCAGGAACCATCAGCGTGGGAACAGGCGAATTTTCGAAGCGGCACGGCGATGACCACCACAGACCATTCCAGGTTGTCTTCGACCGGGAGAATCTTAAGCAACAGGGCTTCACCATTTGCCTGAACACGGAACGAATCGATCGTTTCCGGGCTGCCGGCCCCGATGGCTTTCAGCACATCGGCGATCACCTTACGTTCCGTTTCATCAAAGAGGTCGATAAATGGTTTGCCCAGAAGCATTTCTTCAGAACCGCCGAACAGAGACAAGGCAACATTGTTGGCGAAAATGACCTTTCCTTCAGAATTCAGCTCGAGGACGCCCTCGGAGATGTTGTTCAATATGGTTTCCATGTGTCTTTGAACGGAGAGGAGCTCTTTGGTAATCCCCCGGCGATAGATGCCCGTGAGATCCACAGCGCGTTCGTCCGGGGAGAGCGATGAGGAGCGGCCCGCCTCGTCTACCGCATCGAGTATGCGCCCGGACATTTCGTCAAGAGGTCCCTTGGCGATGCAGGCGTTGGCCCCCAGCTCAACAAAGCGGATCGGTTCCTCGGCCACGGTTGCCGATAAGACCACAATGTATGGATTCCTGAGATCCGGCATTCTTCGAATAATCCGGCACAACCTGTCGCCGCTGATGTTCGGCATGACAAGGTCCAGGAACACAATGTCAGGAATGTAGGTCTTCAGGATTTCCAGCGCTGAGAGTCCGTCTTCGGCGGCCTTGACGTCGTGGCCCTGTTCCCTCAGCAAGTCGGTGATAAATTCCAGCATAAATCGATCATTGTCGACCGTCAGAATTTTTTTACCCATATCAGGTCCTTTGTGACGACTTGAATCTTTGGTTGCAACTCCTCTGGGGCATGTGGAGAAGTTGGTGCCTTATGGGTAAGCACTCGGAAAATTTCCGGGATTTGCACCAATATCTTTTTGGTTGCAGCCGTCAGGCCGCCTTAGACTCTTTGTCTGTAACTTCTCTGCAACGTGCGAAGAAGTTTGCCCGTGGGGGTCTCTGCTCAAGAGCTGCAAAAACCGAATACAGCTCCTGGGGACGGCAGCAGGGCTTTACAATACAGTCTGTTCCAGCCCCAAGTACAGCCTTTTATGGGACGGTATGTCCTTGCTGCCTTTCCGTAAACATTATCCGGAGCCCGGG